>CAZBZJ010000050.1:2767-7720 GCA_964496355.1 uncultured Planctomycetia bacterium
CTTCTACCTTCTACCTTCTACCTTCTACCTTCTACCTTCTACCTTCTACCTTCTAACTTCTAACTTCTAACTTCTACCTTCTAACTTCTAACTTCTACCTTCTACCTTCTAACTTCTTTATAATCCCCACCGGGCACTTATCTTTAGCTTTATCTAATTCGGCCTCATCTCTGCCCTCTATCTTTTTATAATCTATTTTCGCAAGCTTATATTCCATATAAAAAGGCGAATCTTTGATTATTTTCGTACATAGAGCGCATCCTATACAGCCGGTACTACAGACTTTTTTTGTCGATAAAGTATCTTCGGGATTCCGGCAAGCAACCGTATAGATATTTTCATCTTTTACTTCTGCTAAAGCGAGTATATCCCGCGGACATACCTCAACACATTTACCGCAGCCTATACAAAGATTATAATCGACAATGATTTTGCCGTTATCCAGGCTTAAAGCATTAACCGGACATACTTCTATACAGTCTCCAAATCCCAGACAACCGTATTTACAATCAATATTTGCAGAAGTCTGGTTTGCCGCATTGCAGGTTTTAGGGCCTTTATAATCAACCGAAATCTTCTTTTCGCCATATTTCGCGCCACAGAGCGCGATTACTTTTAAAGGAACCCGCCGGTTGTTATCTGCCCCCACAATTTCGGCTAACTTCTTATTAACTTCTTCTCCGCCCGGCTTACAGCCGCCCATCAAATCGTTTTTCTCAACAGCCGCCTTTGCATAAGCCTTACACCCCGAAAACCCGCAAGCTCCGCAGTTTATCTCCGGTAGGATATCTAAGATCTTCTTTACCCGGGGGTCTTCTTCGACTTTTAACTTTTTATCGAGAATAGACAGGATTATCCCAAATAGTAATCCTATACTACCCATCGCTATTATTGATATGCTTATCTGCTCCATATCTGACTTCTACCTTCTACCTTCTAACCTCTGAACCAGCCTCTTAACTGCCTCAGGTGCTGATTAACCCCGAGAATCCCATAAAAGCCAGAGCTAAAATTCCGGCTGTAATTAAAGTTATGGCCGCTCCTTTGAAAACTTCGGGCATATCCACAAACTTTAATTCCTCACGTATACCGGCCATCATAACTAATACTAAAGAAAACCCTATGCCGGAAGAAAAACCATATAACACGCCTTCAATAAAGGTAAACTCTTTAATAATCATAAACAGAGCCAAACCTAATATCGCACAATTAGTAGTTATAAGAGGCAGATAAATACCCAGGGTTTCATATAATGGCGGTGAATATTTTCTGATAAACATCTCAACTATTTGTACTAATGAGGCTATAACTAAAATAAAGACTACATATTGAAGGATTTGCAGGCCAAATTTTTCTAATACTAAATAGTATAATACCCAGGTTATAGAAGCTGCCATTGTCATTACAAAAGTAACTGCCAAACCCATGCCAATAGCGGATTCGTACTTAGCGGAAACACCTAAAAAAGGGCATATACCTAAAAAATAGGTTAATACAAGATTATTTACTAATACCGCGCCAATAAATATGAAGAAAAGGTCAACTGCCATTTTTTATGCTGCTGCTTTCTTTTTCTCTATAAGGTTCATCAAAGCTACCAGAAACCCCAGCACCAGAAACGCGCCTGCCGGTAAAATCATAACTATCCAGTTTTTAAAATATTCTCCTAATACCATAAATCCAAATATCGAGCCATTACCTAAAAGTTCGCGAATAGACCCCAACAAAACCAGCCCCCAGAGAAATCCCAGGCTCATTCCCGAAGAATCTAAAAGAGCTTTTAAAGGATTGTTTTTCGAAGCGAAGACTTCGGCTCTGCCTAAAATTATACAGTTAACCACTATTAAAGGTACATAAGGCCCCAAAGCTTTACTTATCTGAGGAAAATTAGCTTTTAAAAATATATCCGCTAACGTCACAAAAGTAGCGATAATTATTGTATAAACCGCTATTCTTACCTGCTGCGGCACAACTTTTCTTATACAGGAAACAAAAACCGAAGAAAAAGTTAATACAAACACCACAGCTAAGCCCATAGAAAGCCCGTTAACAGCGGAAGTAGTAACAGCCAGTGTAGGGCACATGCCCAGAAGCTGCCGGAAAATAGGATGTTCAGTCCACAGGCCTTTAAGGAAATCTTTTTTTATCATTATTTTAGTTTATCGCGTATTTGTTCTATTTTACTATTAAGAATATTAACTACCGAACGCGAAGATACCGTAGCTCCGGTTATAGCCTGAATCTGATTTTCATCTGCCGGAGGCGATTTAGTATAGGTTATTTGAGGCATAACCGCTAAACCTTTAAATTGATTTTTAAAATCTTTACTGTCAATCTTAGCGCCTAATCCGGGGGTTTCGGTTGACTCAAGGATTTCTATGCCCAGAAGCCTGTCTAAAGATACCGATATACCGCAAATTATTTTTATAGGCCCTTGATAACCGCGGCCTTCCGCAGTGAATATATAACCTGCTAATGTACCGGTGTTGTTATAAACCCTGTATATATCCTCTTCTTTCTCCACTTTTTGAGCCGCGGGTATTATTTTTTCAATAGCCTGCTCTACAGCCTGTTTCTGGTTTTCCGGGAAAGCCGGTCGGCAACTGAAAGTACGCCGGCAGAAAAAACAGCTATTAAAGTTAAAACAAGGATTATTTTAAAATCTTTCACTTTTACCGTCCAAATGCTCTGGGCCTGGTAAACTTATTGATTAAAGGCACAAAAGCGTTTACGAATAATATCGCATACATAACGCCCTCGGGTAAACCAGACCATTTTCGTATAACTACCACTAAAATACCTACTAATAATCCAAATAACAGCCTTCCCCTTTTTGTAACCGGCGTAGTAACCGGATCGGTAACCATAAAAAACATTCCGAGCATAGCACCGCCGGAAAAAAGGTGAAATATTACCGGCCCGTTATCAGTATTCAATAAATAAAATATACCCGATAATACACTTATACCTAATAACATGCCTAAAGGCGCACGCCAATCAGCGATTTTCCTGAATATTAAATACATACCGCCCAGAATAATCGCCAGGCTGGATGTTTCGCCGAGGCTTCCGGAAATATTCCCGAAAAACAAATTATTAATTTCGGTGAATTCCTGACTAAACTTTGCCAATGCTAAAGGTGTAGCCGTGGTTACAGCTTCCAGAGTAAAAGGTTCTGTCCAGGTGGTCAGGACAACCGGAAAAGAAGCCATTAAAAATGCCCGGCCTACAAGGGCCGGATTAAATATATTGCACCCTAACCCGCCGAAAACCTGTTTACCTATTATAATAGCTACCGCGGCGCCTAAGAAAGCTATCCATAACGGCGTAGCCGGAGGCAGAATCAATGCTAATAGCAAACCGGTCACCAAAGCCGAATAATCTTTCAAGGCAGACTCCCTTTTACGCAGAATCATCACTATCCATTCGCTGAATAAAGCTCCGGCAGCACATACCGATATTATAAAGGCTGCCCTCATCTTAAAAAGATAGACCGATACAATAACAGCCGGGATTAAAGCAATTAACACCTGCTTCATTATCCAGGCTGTGTCATACTCGGCTTTTTTATGCGGGCTTGATTCTGTTATTAATCGCATGCCGGTGTACGGTTTACGGTGTACGGTGTACGGTTTAGGGTTTTGTACTGCCTAGTTTCCGTAATTTTTCCTTCCCCAGTTTCACGTAATTTACAATCGGTATTTTTGACGGACATACAAAACTACAATTACCGCATTCGATACAGTCGGTAATATCAAAATCCTCTAACTCTTTATACATACCTTTTTTTACTAATTTAACATATTCTAACGGCATAAGCTGAACAGGGCATACATCGATACACCGGGCACACCGTATACAATTCTCTTCTTTGCGTAAATCTATATCCTGCCGGCTTAAGAATAATACCCCCGATGTGCCTTTAATTACAGGATAATCCAGAGAATCTACCGTCAAACCCATCATCGGCCCGCCAAAGACAATCTTTCTGACATCTTCCTTAAATTTTAAAACTCCAGCAGAAACCAATTCGCTCACAGTCGTACCGAGTTTAATCCATAGGTTCTTAGGCTCTTCCAAAGCTGAACCCGCAAAAGTAACCATTCTCTCTATAAGCGGTTTACCAAAATATACAGCTTCATATATAGCGAATATAGTCGCTACATTATGAACCACACACCCGGCTTCAAAAGGTATTTTTCCGGAAGGCACAACCCGTTTAGTCGTATTATATATAAGCTGTTTTTCTGCTCCCTGCGGGTAAGAAGACGGTAAGACTTTCACCGAAAAATCCGGTATATCATATTTATTGGTATGGAGCTTGGAATTAAACCGTTTTACGGCCTCTTTCTTATTACTTTCTATTGCGATTATGAGCTTATCCGGCTTAAGTATCCGGCAGGCTAATTCTATGCCGCGAATAATAGCTTCTGTATGTTCGGCCATCAAACGATAATCACAGACTAAATAAGGTTCGCATTCGCATCCGTTAACTATTAATGTGTCGATTTTTTTAGGCGGCTTGAGTTTTACGTGCGCGGGAAAACATGCTCCTCCTAATCCTACTATGCCGGCATCCTTTATAATCTGTAACAATTTTTCTGCGGAAAACCTTTCTATACCTTTTCGCTGGTCTTTATCGAAATCCTTAAGGCCGTCTCCTGATTCTATGATAAATGCTTTATTCCTGTATAAAAGCGGATGATTATATTCTTTTATATCGGTTATCTTTCCCTGAACCGGGCTATGAATATTAGCACCTATTAAAGTTTTAGACTCAGCAAGCAGTCCGCCGGGGCTAACCTGGTCATTTTTATTGGCTAATACCTGCGGCTGGGCGCCGGTATGCTGGGCTAAAGGAATAACTACCCTTTTAGGATAGAATTTCTGGGTATAAAAATTATTTTGAGGATATTTAGATTCTTCTAATCTGAGCATTTTTCTTTCCGGAAT
>CAZBZJ010000051.1:0-7606 GCA_964496355.1 uncultured Planctomycetia bacterium
AAAGAAATCTCCGCACACCAAAGACAGCCTGACCGTATACAGGCCGTGGGGGTATTATGCGATTTTAAAACAAAAGAAAAATTATAAGGTAAAAGAAATAGGAGTTTATCCTAAAAAATACATTTCCCTGCAGAAACATAAGTATCGCAGTGAGCATTGGAATGTTGTTGAAGGCAAGGCCGAAGTTATTATAGGCCGTAAGCGAATAGCTTATGTTCATAAAAACGAAAGTATTTTTGTGCCTAAACGCAAATTACACAAAGTGTACAATCCTACCAATAAGATTTTGAGAATGATAGAGGTGCAGATTGGCAGTAATCTGATAGAAGAAGATATAGAACGGTTTGACAGTTATGAAAAATGAGAGAGGTTAAATATGGCAGAGACATTAGGTAGTTTAATCGACAAACTTTCCATAAAATCTATAAGAGAATTTTATTTAAAAGCGGCCTTGAAAAGCAAGAAATCAGAGAAAGATAAGATGCAACTAAAAGAAAAACTGAATATATTATCTAAACAAAAGAAAAATATACTAGATGAAATAGAGAGTTTTATAGCCTTGGCTGCAAAAAAGAAGATTACCCTTAAAGATGAGAAGTTAAAGATGTACAATAAACCGGAAACTGTGGGAAGGATTGGCAAAGTTACCACTTTAGCTAAAGGCATAGACGCTTTAACTAAAAAAAATACCCAATTGTGGGATTTAGAAGATGAAGCCCGTAGAGAAGATGTGCCATTGTCTTACATAGGCAGGATAAAAAGGAAGATAGATTTAGCCAATCAGCAGAGGAACGACTTAATAGATAAGATAGATGAACTTCTAGAGAGAAAAGTCAGAAAGAAGAAAAAGAAGTAGTGCGAAAAACCTATAAATCCTTCCTGGTTATAAATCCTTTCGGAATAGGGGATGTCTTATTTTCTACTCCTTTACTGCGCAATCTAAAAACTGTGTTCCCTGATTCGAAAATATCCTATCTTTGCAACCGCAGGACAAATGTAATTCTTAAAGATAACCCTTTGATAGATAAAACTTTTATTTATGAGCGTGATGAGTTTGAATCCGAGAGAAAATTTTCTAGAACAGCCTGGATAAAAAAATACTGGCGTTTTATTCGACGAATTAAGAAAGAAAGTATCGATGTCTCAATAGATTTATCCTTAAATACCAAGTTCGGTTTTTTTTGCTGGGCTGCAGGAATCAGAAAACGGGTTGGGTTGAACTATAAAGACAGGGGAAGGTTCTTAACTGATAAGATTCTTCTAAAAGGGTTTGACGATAAACATGTGTCCGAATATTATTTAGATTTATTAAAACTTTTAGGTATAAAGCCTGAAAGAACACGGTTAGAAGTTTATTTGAATACCGGCAGCAAGCAATGGACAGAACAGTTTTTTTCTAAGAATAATATAACCCCCAAAGATTTAGTGATAGGTATTGCGCCTTGTGGCGGACAGGCTTTTGGGGATAAGGCATGGATGAAAAGATGGGATATAGATAAGTTTGCTGAATTAGCTAATAGGCTGAATACTAGATTTGGCGCAAAGATATTTATTTTTGCCGGAAAGAATGAAAAAGAAGAAGTATTACGTATGACCGGCGCTTTAAATGACCCCGTTTTTTATCATGAATTTACTGATAGTCCTTTGGACAAAATAATAGCGTTGGTTGACAGATGTTCCTTATTTATAGGCAATGATACAGGGCCGCTCAGGTTCGCTGACGCACTAAATAAACCTATTATAGGTATATTCGGGCCGGTAGACGAAAAGGTTTATGGTTTTTTCCCGAAGGCTGAGAAAAAGAAAATAATTGCAAAAGATATAGAATGCAGGCCATGTTATAAAAGATTTAAATTACCGGAGTGCGGCTACGGCCGTAAATGTCTAAGCAGCATTACAGTAGAAGAAGTTTTTAGTGCCGTACGTGAATTGATTTAATAAATACTTAAATATAGATTGAGTTACTACTAATTTTTGCTATAATCTTCGTAGATATCTTATGTAAGTAATGGATATTTTGATTACAGCGATTAAGCAGAGATTCCGGTGATTATTTATTGATAGGTTAGGCAGATAGGGTTCTTGAAAACAAGAAAGGGGGCACGATGAAAAAATTTTCCGGTGTTTTTATATTTATCCTGGTTTTTTCTTTTTTGATGAGCGGGCTGGGTTTTGCTGAAGGGCTGCAATCCGTGGGGTTTTTGGCTGGTTATATGGAGGGTGATTTAAAAAAACAGGACGATTATCAGGTTGTACCGTTGATGGTCAATTTCGGCTTTGATTTGAAACCCTTGACCAGGAAGATAGGTTTTGAGCCAAAAGGAATATTAGAATTTCAAATTGAACCGTTTTTAAGCCCGGTTTTAGGGCCGAAGACTAACCTTGAGACCGGAGTGAGCCTTATGTTCAAATACGGGTTTCCTCTTACCGAGAGGTTGATGCCCTATATAAAATTGGGGGCAGGCCCTTCTTATATGACTTTACATACTAAAGAACAAGGCACCCAGTTTAATTTTGTAGATACCGGCGTCGCAGGGCTTTCTTGGATGATAAAAGATGATATTTCTATAGACTGTGAATATAGGTACCGGCATCTTTCTAATTGCAGTATAGATGACCCTAACGGCGGGATTAATACTCAGGCAGTATTGATGGGTTTTACCTATAGGTATGATTGATAACACAGATTATCGCTGATTTTTCAACGCAGATTAACGCTGATTTAGAAAAGGTTATCGCAGATAGTTAGGAATCTTTCCTGTATATTTTTTCCAAATAAATGAGAGAGGAATAGCAGATGAAAATACTGGTTACCGGCGGCTGCGGATTTATCGGTTCTCATCTGGTTGACAGGCTAATTGAAGAAGGCTGCAAAGTTACAGCCTATGATTTATTAGAACCCCAGGTACACGGCAATAAAAAACCGGAATTTTTAAATAAGAATGCCGAATACATATTCGCAGATATTAGAGATCAAGGTAAGCTCAAAAAATCCCTAAAAAATACCGATATTGTCTTTCATCAGGCTTCTCAGGTCGGCGTAGGCCAGTCTATGTACCAGATACGTAAATATGTAGAACATAATTCGGCAGGTACAGCAGTATTATTAGATACCATAGTTAATTCAAAAAATAAAGTTAAAAAGGTTATCGCAGCTTCCAGTATGTCTATTTACGGAGAAGGCGCATATGAGTGTGAAGACTGTGGAAAAGTTTATCCTCTATTAAGGCCGGAGAGTCAGCTCCGTGAACGCCAATGGAATATGCGGTGTCCGGCTTGTCAAAGAGAAGTCTCCTCAAAACCTACCGCTGAAGACAAACCCTTATTTCCTACTTCTATATACGCTACCACTAAACGGTCGCAGGAAGAGATGTGTCTGGAGACAGGGTTAGCTTATAAAATACCTACGGTAGCGTTGCGCTATTTCAATGTCTATGGTCCCAGACAGTCTTTAAATAACCCTTATACAGGCGTGGCTGCTATATTTTTGTCCCGAGTAAAAAATGATAAGCCGCCGTTGATTTTTGAGGACGGCAGACAATCCCGGGATTTTATCTATGTTTCGGATATCGTTGAAGCAAATCTATTAGCTATGAAAAACAGCACAGCTGATTATAATTTTTTTAATGTGGGTACGGGCAGTCCTCAGTCGATTTTAAATATAGCCGAAACTATAATATCTCTGTATGGTAAAGATTTGAGGCCCTGTGTCCTGAATAAGTTCAGGGCCGGCGATATACGGCATTGTTATGCCGATATAGCCAAGATTAAGAACAAATTGAATTTCGAGCCATTTGTATCATTCAAAGAAGGTATGCAGAGATTGATGGATTGGTCTGCAGAACAAAAGGCCCGCGATTTATCCATGAAAGCTCAGTCTGAATTAAAAAAACGCGGTTTAGCCGAATAACCCAAAGTGACCGCGTAGGTCACTTTTGCTAAAATGAGAAAAGTTCCATTAATTACAGGGTGTGTATATCATGTATTTAACCGTAGTATAGCTAATTATGTTATTTTTAATAACGATATTGAGTTTTTTAGGTTTTTTAATGTTATTTTGTATTATCAACGACAGAGAGAAAAAACAGATATTGAATTTTCGAGGTTTATCGAGGCTATAGAGCCTGATAAACATTATGCAGCAATACATGAATTTTTAAAAGATAAACCAAAACTTGTAGAAATACTTGCTTATTGTTTAATGCCCACACATTTTCATATTGTAGTTAAGCAACTAATAGATGGAGGCATATCTAAATTTCTTAATGATATTCAAAATAGTTATAGCCGTTATTTCAATCTTCGGCATCAAAGAAAAGGGCCTCTGTGGGAAGGGCGATTCAAGAATATTTTGGTTGATACGGATGAACAGTTATTACATTTAACTAGATATGTGCATTTGAATCCGACTACAGCAGAGCTTGTTGAGCGGCCAGAAGATTGGCAGATGTCATCGTATAGAGAATATCTTTTACAAGTAGAACCCTTGAATAGAATATGCGATTTTAATCAGGAATTACTGATTGAGCCGGCTTCTTATAAGAAATTTGTTAATGACAATATTTCTTATCAGAGAGATTTAGCAAAGATTAAACACTTACTTTTTGATTAATCCGTTTACCAAAGTGACCGCGTAGGTCACTTTGGGTTCTTGTTGAATATATTTCGAGAATTTAAAAATGAAAATTAGCGGGTTTACTATTGCAAGAAATGCTGTTAAGTATGGCTATCCGGTTGAAGAGTCCATACTTTCTATTTTACCTATTTGCGATGAGTTTATAGTTAATATAGGAGACTCTGAGGATAGCACTTTGGATGTAGTTAACTCTATAAAAAGCCCTAAGATTAAAATTCTAAGCGAGGCATGGGATTTTTCTGCAGGGATGGATGAACTAGATAAGCAAACTGATAGAGCTCTTCAGAATTGTAGCGGAGATTGGGCTTTCTATGCTCAGGCTGATGAAATTATACATGAAAAGGACTTAGCCCGGTTAAGGAAATATATGCACAAATATTTACACGATAAGAATATAGAGGGGTTCAGATTAAGATGGCTACATTTTTATGGAAGCTTTTACAGATATAGAATAGATGCAGGATGGTTTCAAAAACAAGACCGGATAATCCGGAATAATGGTAAGATCAGATCGTATAGTGAAGCCTGGGGTTTTAAAAACAAAGACGGACGGCCAATAAATACCGTCAAGCTACGTTGTTTTATATATCATTATGGCTGGGTTAAAAAGATGGACTACAAGATTGCTAACGCTCAAGAAATGGGTGGCCGCACTAAAGCTTTTGTTGATAAGATTAAACCGGAATTTGACTTTAAGGATTTGAGTAAATTCCCGGTTTATTTCGGAACGCATCCTGTTGTAATGAGAGAAAAGATTATTGTTCATCTTCCCAGCCAAAGGGATTGGTCTAATATAAAGAAGAATTATTTTTGGAGCCCTTTATTATGGTTCAGGATCCGGTATAAAACATTTATAAGAAGAAAAAAGGCTCTGGTTAAATAGATACGGCCTTATTAAGACGTTCTTTACAGATTTTTGGTATAAGAAACTTTAGATTTATTGAATATTATGGGTTGGTTTTATTTATTGATAAAAGAACAAGATATTTATAGTTTTTAAAAAGAGAGAGGCTATGATTGAAGGTGTAAAAGTAAAGAAATTAACGATTATCCCTGATGAACGCGGCCGCCTTATGGAGATTTTAAGATGTGATGACGGCTGTTTTGAAAAATTCGGCCAGGTATATATGACTACAGCGTATCCGGGCGTAGTTAAAGCATGGCATTATCATAAGTTGCAGTCGGATAATTTTACCTGTGTAAGGGGAAAGGTTCTTTTTGCTATTTATGACCCCAGAGAAGATTCGCCTACTCACAAAGAAATCAATGATTTTGTTATCAGCCCGGAAAATCCTGTATTAGTCCATATACCTGCGAATATCTATCACGGATTTAAGAATATTGCCGATACTGAATCTATCGTAATAAATACTGTCACGAAAGCTTATAACCATAAAAATCCTGATGAGTACAGGACTGATGCTTTTGATGAAAGTATCGGATACAAATGGCAGGTTAAATAATGAAGGGTATTATTTTAGCAGGCGGCAGGGGAACAAGGCTTTATCCTATAACTAAAGGTTTAAGTAAACAACTGTTACCGGTGTACGATAAACCAATGGTCTATTATCCGTTGTCTGTCTTAATGCTGGCAGGGATTAGAGATATACTGATTATTTCTTCATCCGGGTTTTTACCCGGTTTTAAATCGTTACTGGGAGATGGTTCAGAGGTGGGGTTAGATATTTCTTATGCAGTACAGGCTCATCCTAATGGAATACCCGAAGCTTTAGTGATAGGCGAAGAATTTATCGGCGAAGAAAAAGTCTGCCTTGTTTTAGGAGATAATATTTTCTTCGGGCATGGGTTACCGGAATTACTGGATTCTGCCGGTTCTCAAAAAGAAGGGGCTACTATATTTGCTTATTATGTAAGAGACCCGCACAGGTACGGTATTGTAAATTTAAATGATAAGTCTGAAATTATGTCTATTGAAGAGAAACCTAAATCCCCCAAATCTAACTGGGCAATAACCGGACTCTACTTTTACGATAATAATGTTGTCGATATAGTAAAAAAATGCCGGCCTTCACAAAGAGGAGAGCTGGAGATAACCGATGTTAATAAGGAATATCTAAAACGGGAAGAACTGAATCTGGAAGTATTAGGAAGAGGATACGCCTGGCTGGATACGGGTACCTATGATTCTTTAATTGATGCGTCTATGTTTATGAAGACTATCGAGGACCGGCAGGGGTTAAAAATCGGGTGCATTGAGGAGATAGCCTATAGAAAAAGGTACATAGGTAAAGAACAGTTATTAAAAACAGCTGATGCGATAAATACATCTTACGGAGAGTATTTAAGAAAAATAGCAAATGAGTAGCATAGTAAATATTCTGGTAACAGGTGGTGCCGGGTTTATCGGGTCTAATTTTATCCGTTTTATTCTTAGCCGTTCGGAGAAGTATAAAGTAACTAATCTCGATGCGCTGACTTACAGCGGGAATTTGGATAATCTTGCTAGTGTAGCTGATAGCCCCGACTACCGGTTTGTTAAGGGTGATATATGCGACAGTAAATTAGTAGGCGGTTTATTTAGAGAGTCAGACTTGGTAGTTAACTTTGCCGCCCAAACTCACGTTGACCGTTCAATCGTTGATTGTAAAGAGTTCATTAGGACTAATGTGGAAGGTGCCAGGGTTTTAATGGAAGCGGCTAAAGAATCAGGGATAAAGAAATTCATCCAGATTTCCACTGATGAATGTTATGGCAGTATTGAAAGGGGGAGTTTTACAGAAGAAAGCCCTCTTAAACCGAACAGCCCTTATGCAGCTTCAAAAGCCGCAGGGGATTTATTATGCAGAACATATTATAAGACTTATAATTTACCAGTGGTAATAGTCCGCAGTTCTAATAATTTTGGCCCTTATCAATATCCGGAAAAGATGATACCCCTCTTTATTACCAATCTTTTGCAGGATGAAAAGGTTCCCGTTTACGGTAAAGGTAAAAATATAAGAGATTGGT
>CAZBZJ010000052.1:0-7600 GCA_964496355.1 uncultured Planctomycetia bacterium
TGATATCTTTTTCTCTAACCTGATTAGGAGTATAATCCAAATCACACTCCGGATCCGGCTCATCCAGGTTAATAGTAGGAAATATTACCTTATGTCCTATACTCATACATGAAAAAATAAATTCTGCGGCTCCTGCAGCACCCAACATATGGCCGGTCATCGACTTAGTAGAACTTATCGCAACTTTCCGGGCATAATCACCGAAAGCGGTTTTTATCGCTTTGGTTTCAGTCTTGTCGTTTAATACGGTAGAAGTGCCGTGCGCATTAATATAATCTACCTGTTCGGGCGAAATATTTGCCTGTTCTAAAGCCACCTGTATACCTTTTGCTGCAGGAGCGCCTGTAGGGTCAGGAGCAGTAATATGGTGAGCATCACAAGTTGCTCCATATCCACAAACTTCGGCGTAAATAGAAGCACCCCTCTTTTTTGCATGCTCTAATTCCTCTAACATAACAATAGCTGCTCCTTCGGACATAATAAATCCGTCTCTACACTTATCAAAAGGGCGGCTGGCTTTTTGAGGTTCGTTGTTACGGGTAGATAATGCTTTTAAGGCACAAAAACCGCCTACCCCTAAATGCGTAATGCAAGATTCCGTACCACCTGTAACCATCATATCGGCCTGATTGTCTTTGACTGCCCTATAAGCCTCTCCTATAGCGTGAGCGCCGGAAGCACAAGCCGTAACTGTACAAAAGTTGACGCCTTTACAACCGAAATAAATAGCTACTTGTCCGGCGGCTTCATTCGTAATAAGGAGAGGTATCATAAAAGGTGAGATTCGCGAAGGTCCTCTATTTAAATAGCTTAAATGCTGTTCTTCAATAGTCTTTAAGCTGCCTACTCCTGAACCGATGATTACTCCTATACGGTAAGGGTCCTCATTCTTAACATCTATCCCACTCATCGAAACAGCTTCTTTGGTAGCAGCAACCGCAAATTGAACGAAGCGGGCGACTCTTTTCACATCTTTTTTGGGAATAAACTCTTCGGGTTCAAACCCTTTTACTTCTCCGGCTATCTGCGATGCGAAATCAGACGGCTCAAACTGGCTAATTCGGCCGATCCCGCTTTTGCCGTTTACTAATGAATGGAAATTTCTATCTGCATTAAGTCCTAAACAGGATACTACGCCATATCCTGTAACAACAACTCTTCTTGCCATAAATCAGAAATTTTAAAGAACTATGATTCTTTACTTTTTGCCTTCTCTTCAATATATTTAATAGCTTCGCCTACCGAAGTCATCTTTTCAGCATCTTCATCAGGGATCTCTATGCCAAACTCTTCTTCTAACGCCATAACTAACTCTACCGTATCTAAAGAATCCGCCCCTAAATCATCAATAAAAGAACTTTCCGGTTTGATCTCTTCCTTCTTTACCCCTAACTGCTCTGCGATGATTGATTTGACTTTTTCTTCAACAGCCATGTATACCTCCTTTTACAATCATTCCCTTTTTCAGGAAAGGTTTTTCTTTTGAAAAAATATTATTACAAAATACCCCCGTCAACCGTAATAACTTTGCCGGTAATATAGCTCGAATAATCCGAAGCTAAAAACATAACCGTATTCGATACATCCGTTACATCGCCAAACCTTGTCATAGGTATCAAATCCAGCATATACTTCTTGGCGTGTTCAGATAACCGGTCGGTCATAGCGGTTTTTATATAACCGGGTGCAACCGCATTAACATTAATCTGCCGCGATGCTACTTCCCTGGCCAATGATTTCGTCAGGCCTATAATACCAGCCTTCGAAGCGCCGTAATTACTCTGGCCGGGGTTACCCCTTAAAGCTATTACTGACGATATATTTACTATTTTGCCGGCATGGTTTTTCAGCATGTATTTCAAAACAGCTTTGGAACAGTTAAATGTCCCTTTTAAATTAACGGACAAAACCGCATCCCAGTCACTTTCTTTCATCCTGAGGACTAGATTATCTTTTGTAATACCCGCATTGTTAATTAATATATCAATCTTTGAATACTTGTCAATAATTTTATCCATAATGCCCTGAGTTTGATCCAAATCTGTTACATCAGTTTGAAATGTATCAACGCCTCCTTGAGATGAAAACTTATCTTTAACAGAAGAAAGTGCGTCCGGGTTTACATCGAGGATAATAACTTTAGCCTTGCTTTTTAAAAAGTCGTTAGCTATCTGTTTACCTATACCTTGTGCACCACCGGTTATAACCGCGACTTTACCTTCAAAACTAAATGCCATATGCCTTACCTCCTGTAAGATGACAAGCTCCTTTATATCTCTTTCTTAAATTCCAAATTACAAACAACAAATCACAAATAAATCACAATAATCAATGACCGAAACTCCAAACAAGATGAAGTGCCTACTGAGAATAATCTGATAACTGCCCGAAATTTTTAACTTCCAAACCAGAGTCTATCTTACGTATAATCCCTTTTAGAACCTTAGACGGCCCTACTTCATATAGCAAACCGATATTCTGGTCTTTCATAAATTCTACTGATTTTTGCCATAAAACAGGGTTTATCAGCTGTTTTACCAGATTTTCCTTAATCTGGCTGCTTTGGGTATGGGGACTCGCATCTGCATTACTTATAATGGGTTTAACTGCGTCGCGAAAATCTATCTCTTTTATAGCCTCGCTCAACCTATCTTTAGCTGAATTCATAAAAGGAGAATGAAATCCTCCGCTTACTTTTAATTCGATAACTTTTTTAGCTCCCTGCCTTGCAAAATGCGCCTTTACTTCTTCTATCTTGTCTGCCTTTACAGATACCACCACCTGGCCGGGGCTGTTTAAATTAGCTATATAAACATCCGGTATAGCGCACTGTTCAACCTGCCCGGCAGATAATCCAATAACGGCTAACATCGAAGATCGGCTGTCTTTGGCTGCGGCACTCATAAACTGAGCACGTTTCTGCACTAGCCGAAGCGTATCTTCAAACCCCAGAATATTTGCTGCATATAAAGCAGTATATTCGCCAAGGCTCAGCCCGGCATAAAATAAACAATCCGGATTGTACTTTTCTTTTAAAACTTCCAGGTTGACAGCACTAACTAAAAATACGGCAACCTGTTGATAGAGAGTCTCTTTTAATTTCTCCTCCGGGCCATTAAAACATATATCGGATATCTTCTCGCCCAAAACAGAATCTGCTTTATTAAACATAAATTTAGCAACCGAAAAACTATCGGCTAAATCTTTACCCATACCTACATATTGAGAACCCTGTCCCGGAAATACCACCGCAACTTTATCCATACATCCTCCTGCTCAAAACTATTTGGCTCTATGCTCTATGCACTATGCGCAAAGCAGACTACAGCCATCTAAACACCGACGCGCCCCATACTAAACCGCCGCCAAAAGAATCCAAAACGACAATATCACCTTTTTTGATACGTTTATTTTCATACGCTTCACATAAAGCTACGGCCGTAGACGCCGCCGACATATTCCCGTATTTCTGAATATTTATAAAAACCTGATTTTTATTCAGGCCCAGCCGTTTTGTTACAGCATTAATTATTCTTAAATTTGCCTGATGGGGAATAAGGAGCTTTACATCCTTGTTGCTTACCTGAGCCTTTCGCAAAGCTTTATTAGCTGACTCTACCATAACCCTGACAGCAACTTTAAATAACTCGTTACCCTGCATCTGTATATAATGTAACTGTTCTTTTACTGTCCTCTCCGAAACCGGTATACGTGAACCGCCCGCAGGTAAAATAAGTAAATCTCCTAAACTGCCGTCACCGCCCAGATATGAAGCCAATAAACCGCTAGAGGAAAAAGTCGGAACAACCACCGCAGCTCCGGCACCATCTCCAAAAAGAATACAGGTAGATCTATCTTTCCAGTTAGTTATACTCGATAAAACCTCTGCGCCTATAACCAGGGCATTTTTATAACCGCCTCTCCCCACCATGCCTTTGGCAATCTCTAATGAATAAGGAAACCCGGCACAGGCAGCACTAATATCTAAAACAGCCGCATTCTTTGCGCCGATTATCTTTTGTACATAACAGGCAGTTGAAGGAAACTGGTTATCCGGTGTTATAGTAGCTACAATTATAAGCTCCACGTTCCGGGGTTTTACGCCGGCTCTTTTAAGTGCCCTCAATGCGGCTTTACTGCCTAAAAACGAAGCTGGCTTCCTGTCAGCTAAATGCCTCTCTTTAATGCCGGTCCTGGTAGTAATCCATTCATCTGAAGTATCGACCATCTTTTCCAAATCAGCATTCGTAATTACTTTTGAAGGCAGGAATTTACCTAACCCGGCTATCTTAATAGACTTTTGTTTAGCTCTCATTAACCGCCTGTTCAATCTGCTGATTAATATTTCGTTCTAACTCCTTCACCGCCACTTTAACAGCGTTCTTTACCGCCTTTGCTTTCGACCGGCCGTGCCCGATTATGACTACACCGTTAACTCCTAATAAGGGGGCACCGCCGTGTTCGGCATAATCCATTGTCTTACCCAATTTCTTTAAACTCCGTTTCATTAAAAATAACCCTAATATACCTAAAATATCCTTTTTGACCTCGGATACCAAAAAATGCCTGAAGGCTTCGGCAAACCCTTCGGACACTTTTAAGGCAATATTGCCTGCTAATCCATCAGCGATAATACAATCGCAATCTCCTAAAAAAATATCTTTAGGTTCGATATTCCCGGTAAAATTAGGTATGTGCTCTTTAAAAAGAGTGCTGGTTTCCTTTAAAAATCCCGTCCCCTTAGTCTCTTCTTCTCCGATGTTTAATAAAGCTATTTTAGGGTTATCTTTTCCCAGAACTTTTCTGGAATATACCCCTGCCATCAAGGCATACTGCATAAGATGCACCGGTTTTGGGTCGATATTAGCGCCTACATCGATTATAAAAGAAGTCCCCTTTAGAGTAGGAAAAACCAGGCCTATTCCCGGCCTGGCTACACCCTGGATGAGTTTTAATTCTATGGTAGCTCCGCAAACCATAGCTCCGGTATTACCGCAGCTAACAAAAGCGTCTATTTCTTTATCCCGCATCAACTTAAGGCCTCTGACTACGGAAGAATCCCTCTTTCTTCTGATAGACAAAGCCGGCGGTTCGTCCATGCCTATCTCTTGAGTAATATTGACTATATGAGGATTAAAATCCGGGCATTCTTTTTTTATAATCTGGAGAATGACATCCTTGCGGCCTATAAGCACGAGTTCAGGATCATTCAATTCCTTATGAGCAAGGTATGCCCCTTTTACTATTTCATAAGGGGCAAAATCCCCGCCGGTTGTATCTAAAGCTATTCTCATCGCTCTTTTTTCTTAATCTTCTGTTTTATATCTAAAACTTTCTTTCCTTTATAATGCCCACAAACCGGACAAATTTTAAAGGAGGGTTTAACACTTCGACAATTAGGGCAAGTGTTTAAAACAGGCGGGGCTGTCTTTTTATGAGCCCTTTTTTTGCGTGTCCGAGAATGAGAATGTTTACGTTTAGGATGAGCCATTATAATCCTTTCTTATTTACCCCGTTAGAGAAAACCGCCGATTTTAACCGGACGAAGTTCTCTAACGGGGTTTACTGCAAATACACTTGTCTATATTTAAATTCTTGCCGCAATTAGGACAGATACCTTTACAGTCCGGCCGGCATAACGGTTTCATCGGCCAATTTAAAAGAATCTCTTCTCTGAGCCGGGAATCTATATCCAGGAACTGGCCCAAATTTGTTCGATTATAAACCAGGTTAAAATTAAATTCTCTTCTTTTCTTTACTATCTCTAAACACCTGCTGCACTTAATCTCCTGAACAACCTGCGTTAAACCTGCGGCTATTATCTGCCCGTTTATTCTCTTGAAATTACAATCAATATGTAAAGAAGCAACACACTTTACATAGTCGCCGTTTAAATCCCAGCAAGGCGCAGGTATATTCTGCGAACAATCAAGGCCTTCTTCGGTAATATTATCAACTTTTACTTTCATCCTTTTTCTTCTTTAAATATCCTCTAACCAGTTCAGGGACAAATGCAGAAATATCCGCTCCGAGACAGAAAGCTTCTTTAATCAGTTTAGATGAAACGTAAGAATATTCCGGGCGCGGCATAAGAAATATGGTTTCTACTTTCTCTTCGATACTTTTGTTTGTCAGGGCCATCTGGAACTCATATTCAAAATCAGAGATCATCCTTAAACCCCTCAAAATCACCCAGGTATTCATCTTCATGGCAAAGTCAACCACCAGCCCGTCAAACCCTTCTACTTTAACATTATCGAATTCCTCCAAACAACCGTTAATTAGTTCCATTCTTTCGGTAAAATCAAATAGAGTCTTTTTGGAAGGGTTTTGGATAACAGCGACTACAACCTCATCAAAAATCTTTGCTGCGCGCTTAATTAAGTCGATGTGGCCAAAAGTTATCGGATCGAACGTTCCCGGGTAAATAACTCTCATTATCGATACTTACTCTGCCTGATTATCTTTAGACTGATACGCAAAAACCCTAATTATCCTATCGCCGTAGCGGCGGTTAAAAATACAAGGTAATCTTGTACGAACCGGTTCTTTATACGAGCCTAAACATACAATAAAACCGGAATTTGTTACTATATCATACCCCTCTAATATTTTCAAGGATTTTATAAGCAGCCCTTTATTATAAGGCGGATCCAGAAATATAAAATCAAATTTCTCATTTTTTCTATGGAGTTTCTTAACTGCGCCTATGGCATCTTTTAAATAACACCGTGCATAACCCAATACGCCTAAATTAGAGAGGTTATTCTTAATCACACTAAATGCTCTGGGATTAACATCAACAAATACAGCACTTCTAGCACCCCAGGACAGCGCTTCTATACCTAAAGAACCGGCTCCGGCAAAAAGGTCTAAAACTGCCTTATCGCTGATTATATTTTTGAAGAGATTATATAAGACTTCTTTTACACGGGATTCGGTTATCCTATTAGTCTTCAAAGTGCGTATCTTACGTGACTTATATTTTCCTGCTGTAATATACATCCTGCTCCCCCACTTCTCACATCCTAGGGTGAACCAGAACAAGTACGGTTCACCCTAGCCAGTGAACCAGAGATTTTGCAAAGCAAAATCTCTGGTTCACTGGCCACATCCCACTTTTTTTTTGCTTTTTACTTTTTACTTTCCACATCCGACATCCCCACATCCCACGGAACGTGCTACTTACCTCTAACTGGGCCGCCAAAAAACAGCTCTATCCAGCATTCCCTCTATACTTACCCTTAAATCTCTATTTTGTGGTAATAGGAGCTTTGGGTCTTCCTTGATTTTTTTAAAGGCTTCAAGCCTGGCCAATTTAAGCATATCTAAATCCTCTTCTACATCTGCAACTTTCTGGGGCAAATAACCAGCCTGAGCAGTTCCAAACAGGTCGCCGGCTCCCCTTAATTTCAAATCTTCTTCAGCTATCTTAAAGCCATTATTAGTGCTTTTTATAACCCTGAGCCGGGAACGGGCATTAGAAGAAATCCCCTTGTTGACTACCATATAGAAATAAGAATCAAGCTCTGAACGCATAATCCTTCCCCTTAATTGATGAAGTTGAGCCAACCCGAACCTCTCGTGATTTTCAACAATC
>CAZBZJ010000053.1:0-7469 GCA_964496355.1 uncultured Planctomycetia bacterium
CGGAATAAGATAAGAAAAATTATCCCTTAAATCCCGTTTTTCTGTCTTTATTGACCACCGTTGTTTTTTTATCTGCTCCGTATCTCTGGGAGCCTTTATTTGGTTCCATCCTATCTTTTCTTTTTTTATTTTCGGTATCGTGAAAAATTCACTATCTGCTTCTGTTTGCTTATAAGAAGGGGTTTTTATAAACTTTATTTCTTTATATAGTGCGTGCAGGCTTAACAGATAAGCCATAATCCCCATAGCTATGATTACTAGTAACTGTTTTCGGTTTATGAATCTAGATAGAGCCGCAATTAATAAAAGGAAAAAAAGCAGAATTAATAATTGAATTATCACAATAGATCTAATATGAAATTATAGCAAGGATTTAATACGTTTTGTCAAACTGCAGGGAGGATATCTTATAGATATTATTTTGCTTTATAAAACCCGCTTTAATTTTAACTTTCGCAGAATTCTCAAATATAGCATCATAGACTAAAAAAGGAAAGTCTCTATCGAATCTACTCTCATCTTTAGCTAATGATTTTGACTTAAATTTACCTAAATCATTTTTATATGTCTGAAAAAATACACTTTTAAAATAATGTTCAGGGTTTATCGGAATAGATTTGTCCGCAAAAACACTGGAGAATTTAATATGGTCTTCTCCATTATAAGCCTGCATTGCCCTGTTTGTCGCTGTTTCTAATATACGAAGAAAATGCTCTTCGGACATTTCTGCATGTATCGGCTTAAGTAGAATGAGATTAAACCCAATTGCGGATATTATAATTAATAAAACAGCAATATTTCTCATAAAAATCTATACCGAATCAACTAAAATCTATAACTTTCTTTTTCAATTATCCGGTTGGTTTCTTCTTCGTATCTTTGTTGATAATCACCGCCATAATATGACAAAACCGTTGAAACATAATTATAATCTAGTTCTATTATCTCATATTCTGAATCACCCTGCCAAGTATATTTATCGGCCAGCACGTTGGGTTGATAAGGTTCGCCGTATTTATCTATTAATAACTTCTTAATATCTCCGCCAATATACCGGTTATTCCACATTATTCTTACCGAAGATAACTGTTTGCTCTCGGGTGTAAATATTAATTCAACCCTGCATTCTTCGCTTAAAATTTTATCCGTATATACCAAAACATTATCGCTGCTGGAAGGTGTTATATCTTTGCCTTCGATTATCAGCTGTTTTTTTATCTGGCTGTATCCGGCTCCCCACTCATAATCCTGAAATTTGAATGCAAATGCCTCAATACAGATAGAAAACATTATAAATACCGCAATTATTAACTTTATCCTCATACCATTTATTCTTTACTCATAAACCTGAATTACTCGGTTTCATTTATGACTTTTAAAAAAGCTGAAACTACCTGAGGATTAAATTGGCTCCCCGAATTCGTCTCTATTATCTCTAAAGCTTGTTTAGATGTATATCCTTTTCGATAAGGGCGGTCTGAAATTAATGCCTGGTAGACATCAGCTACCGATAATATACAAGCGCCCAAAGGTATCTCTTTGCCTTTTAACCCTTTAGGATACCCTTTGCCGTCCCACCGTTCATGATGATAGAAGATCAAAGGTATTATATCATGAAGAAACTTAATCGGCCTTAGAATGTCTGCGGCAATCTGCGGATGTTTTTTAATCTCTTCAAATTCTTTTTTAGTAAGTTTTCTCGGTTTTAACAATATTTTTTCGCTTATACCTATTTTGCCTAAATCATGTAACATAGCTGCCTGGCGGATGCGTTCTAGGTCTTCTCTGGAAAGGCCGAGAAACCGGGCGATTTCTGTTGCATAATAAACTGTTTTTTCTACATGTTCTCCTGTAGAATAATCTTTTAATTCAATAGTCTTCTCCAAAGCTAAAATTGATTCGACTAATCCCGCATTTGCCTGTTTGGTAAGTTTATTTATCTTGCTTTTTAAGAATTTGGTGTCAGCAACCGTATTTTGTTTATATGGAGATCTCTTCCCTTTGATATCGAGCGAAGAGTATATTCTGTCACCGCCGTCTTCTTTGGCTTTATTTAAATATTTATCAGCGGTATTAATCAAATCGGCCCCTTTAAATATGCTATCTTCCGGAAAAGAAACAACAGACATACACACGGTTAATTTTACTCTATGTTCTTTTGTCCCAAATGGATATGCAGTAATTTTTTCGCGCAGCCGCCGGGATAAATGTGCGGCTGTAAAATTGTCCGTACCCGGTGAAACAATAACAAACTCTTCACCGCCAAAACGTACCGGTATATCATATTTGCGTATATACTTTTTTAGTTGTTTAGAAAATTGTTTTAAGACAACATCACCAAACCTGTGGCCATATACATCATTTATTGATTTAAAGTAGTCTATATCAATCATTATTACAGAAAGAGGGATCGAAGAGCGTTTAGCCCGATAGAACTCTGCTTTAATTATTCCTTGTAAATAACGATGATTATATAAGCCTGTATGCATATCTATAAGTGAAATGTTTTTCAAACGGATATTAGTTACCGACAAATCTTTGTTTAAAAAAGCTATTTTTTCTTCTGCTTTCTTACGGGCGGTTATATTGCGTACCAAAGCAAGAATTCTATCTTTACCGCCAATGCTTGCTTTCTTTAAACTTACTTCAACCCAGAATACTTTACCGGTTTTATCTTTCGCCTGCCACTCAAACATTTGAGGGCCTTCCTTAGCTGCTTTTTCTACCCATCTAGAGGCCTCTTTTGCAGTATAGGGTTTTTGGCCTGCACTTAACTGGCCTACAGAAGAACCTATAACTTCAGCCTTATCCCGAAAACCATACATATCCATCATTTTCTGATTAACCTCTAAGATTAAGCCTGTTTTTGGATCGTGAATGAATATAGCATCATTAACAGCATCAAAAATAGTACGGTAGTTTTCTTCGCTTTCTCTCAATTTCTCTTCGGCCCTCTTACGTTCGGAAATATCCTGCTGTAGAGAAATATATGCATAATGATTCCCTTTTTCATCAATCAGTGAAGATATTTTCAAAAAACATAAAAATGTACTGCCGTCTTTTCGTCTGTTTAACCATTCGTTTTTATATGTCTTGCCTCCGGAAACTGTTTCGTAAATCCGTTTCTGGATCTGTTTGGAGTCGGGTTCTGCATTTAATAAATCGGGCTTTTCGCCTTTAAGCTCTTCGGGCGAGTAGCCGTATAATTCTTTTGTAGCGTTATTCGCATAAATAATTCTAAAATTAGTATCGGTTACGATAATACTATCCGAAACCTGTTCGGTTATAGCGCTTAAGAAGCGTAACTCCTTTTCGGCCTTTTTTTGCTGAGTTATATCTTCGCCAGCATAGAGAATATTAACAATCTCTCCTTCTTCGTTCTTAATAGGGCTTATCTTCCACGAAATTATACGCTCCTGTCCGCTTTTATTGATAACTACGCTTTCCCTTGATTTGCCTTTTATATTCTTTTTTTTCAACAAATCACCAAATACAGATAATTCTTTTTTCTTGTTTCCGGATGGGATATAATCTTTAAACCAATCTTTACCAATAACTTCATATTCTTGCTGTCCTAATACATGGCAACCTTTTTTATTGATAAATACTATTTTTCTATCCGGAGTAAGGACAAGCAGCATTACTCCTGCAAAATCACAATATTTTTGCGCTCTGTCACGTTCTCTTTTTAATAACCTCTGCATTTCTTTATCACGGGTAATATCTCTTACTACCAGTTGTACTGCATCTTTCTTGTCAAACGATATCTTTCTGTCTCTAATCTCGACGTTAATTTGTTTGTTATGCTTACACTTTGCTATGCTTTCATATTCAGATAAAATTTCTTTACCGGCTAAACGTGCCTTAATCCTTTTATCTATTAGAGATGCCTCTTCGGGAATAAAAAGAGAACTTATATCTTTACCTATAAGTTCTTCCTTTTTATACCCGAAAATCTGCGCAAATACTTTATTTGTCCAATACAGTTTATGGCCGATAATAATTGCAACGCCGTCTAAAATTTCTTCTGAAAGAGTCCGGAATTTCTGTTCGCTTTCATAGAACTGTTGTTCCATCTTCTTTTTTTCGGTAATTTCTAATGTAATCTCTACCGCCCCGCAAATTTTACCGGATTCATCTCGTACAGGATAGCCTTTGATATACCAAACTCTTCCATCATTGCTAACCCTTTCGAATTCTCCGGCTTTGCCTGTTTTAAATACTCCGGCAACCGGACATCCCTTACAGGGCTTATCGGAATCAGCCCATATTCTATAACAATTCTTCCCTTTTAACCGCCTAGGAGTAGAAGAAACAGAATCAGCAGCAGCTTTATTAGCCCAGATTATCTTCATATCCTTGTCATAAAATATTACATGCTCTTTGACGCTATTAAGTATAAGTGATTTTTCATCCTCTGCCGCCTGCAGGTTTTTCTCTATTTCTTTTAAAGACGTAATATCGGTAAGAATCCCAAAACTCCCTCTAAAGTTGCCTTTATTATCAAACAGAGCCTTTGGAGAAACAAGCGTATGTATGAATTTCCCATTCTTCTTCTGCCAATTTATTTCATACCGTTTCTCTATGCCTTTCTTTCGCTGTGATATCTGTTGTTTCATTTGTTCCCGGTTTTCAGGAGCAATAAATTCTGTTATCTGCCGGCCTATTAACTCATACTTTTTATACCCCAGCATCCTGGCAAACTTAGTATTAATGTAAGTTAATGCATAATTTTCGTCTGCTATCCCCAGACCTTCGTTCATCTTTTCAACCACATATTTGTAGCGTTTCCGGCTTTTAATCAATTCATCTTGTAACTTTTTCTTTTCGGTAATATCTTTTATTACACCTATAACCGCCTCAGAGGATACGTTCTTATTTTTTATCGTCGAAGAACTAACTTCGCCTAAAAAAGTATTACCCTGTTTATTAATAAAACGTAACACGCCTGTATCCTCGCCGCCGCGAGGTTTAATTATAAACATTTTCTTTTTAGCTATTGTCCTATCTTGCGGCGCTATCAAATCAAACATCTTTTTACCGATAAGTTCTTCGGCTTCATGACAACCATATAACTCTGCCATCTTCTTATTTGCCATTATTATTCGAGACTCAGAATTTACCAGGACTATGGCATAAGGCGAACATTCCACAAGGCTGCGGTAGAGTTTGCTCTTTACCTGTAACTCTTCCTTGATCTGCTTCTGGAAATCCGCGTTTTTCTGCAAAAAAGCGATTTTTTCTTTTAAAGAATGGACTTGACCGCTTGTATCTTTTTTGTTGTGCGTGTTTTTGTCGTTCATGTTCACTAAGGAATAAAAAAAGGCAGTTCTTATATAAAAGCTGCCTAAAAATTACTTTCTATATGTATATTTTTGCTAATAAAATCAATGCTTTTCCCTCCTTCGATGTAAACCCCGTTAGAGAACCCCATTCTCTAACGGGGTAAAAATATATTACCTCGACCGCGCCCAATTTACAAGTTTAAAAATAATTACGTATATTTTGATATGAGCACTTAATTCATAACTTATTGAAAACAAACGGATAACGAGAATAAGTATCCCGGCCAAATATTACAACCCAGAAAAAGAACCAGCATGTAAAAGAAATTCAGGAAATAAAACGGAAATTTAAGAACCGGCAGAAATAAGACAGGATTTTAAGGATTATTATTTATTTTCTTTGAAGATTTATGTTTTTGGCGCCATTTTTCATATACAAAATCTAAGATCTCGCTTTTATCAGAATCATCAATCTCATCCAGCTTCACACCCATCTGCCAATCATCCTTGATTTTCCCGACCCACTTTATCCGTGCGGTTGCGCTTACAGGTTCGGGTTTAGGAGGCAGAAAAAACCGGAGTTGGATTTGTGTGCCTTCTTCAAATTTAAAATCACGAAGGATGAGGCCGACTCCTTCCCGGGAGAAGTCTTTGGCAGTAACTTCTTTAATATAGTCTATATCAGCTTTAATGCCTATTTCTACTTTGAAGGGTACATCGAAACGGATAAATTTACGCCTGTCTTTTTCCATTTTTATTACTTTAGCATACCTGATAAATCACTGCAAGAAAAAAATGTTGTTATTACTGGCTTATTTACCAATTTTACCCTGAAATTAATATGTAATGTTCATATTTTTAATCGTGGCCCTATCAGCTTTTTATAGGTACACCTATAATCCTGAGCCCAAGATTCCTCTATAATTTCCGAGATAGGCACACATTCAAATTCTTCCCCGGAAACGGTTTTACGTTTACCAAGCCTGTCCGGGTATATATTACAATAATACTTACCGTTTTTATCTTTTCTTAAATGGGTACAAGGATCACCATCATAAGACCCACAGCACGCTCCACACCGGTTACATAACTTTTCGAATTCATTATGTTTATGAGAAAAATAATCATTTAGAAATTTAGCTGATTTTTTCTTGCCCATATAAATATACTTTAGCCTATTCTCCTGATACCCGGGATAACCGGATCTGTTCCGGGTGGTTGACGATTATCTCCGGGCCATTATACTGGCGTATCCGGCCGGTAACTTTTATATATTTACCCCGATAATAACTTTCCGGATAAATATTTTTCTTGTGAAAAAACGGTAAACAATTTTTAAATATTGCCACTGTAAAGTCTTTTTTATAGTCGGAGCCAAAATTCAAAAAGACTACTTTACCGGAATTGTAAGTCGATAAAACCCTGCCCTGAACTGGCCTTATCTGGCCTATATACTTTTCAGCCTCATATGCAGAAATCGTATTTGCGGCTCTCCAAATTCCCCTGTTTTGAGATTCAGCTATCTTTTGTGCGGCAATCAACTCGTTTATATAACGGGTATTAGAAGGATAAATAGAGATTACTGCCAGGCCTTCCTCTAACAATAATTTGTTAGCTAATACCTCATCGTTACCGGTTTCAAAAAAGCAATACCCTAACAGCCGCCCATATTTATCTTTTCTATCTTTACCAACTTCTATCTTTATCATTCTGCCGGTAAGAATTCCGGCAAGAAATTCTTTAGCTTCCACTGCCAAAGGAGCAGGTGAATAGACAAATTCACCGTTTTTCCTAATTCTTATTTCGGGAGTATCTATCCCAATCAATCTCAAATGGCGGCCATTATCTATAATTATGGTATCCCCGTCGATAACCTCTACGACTTTAGCATTAAAACTTTGAAGGTAAGGATTACTGCAGGAAATGAAAAAGATTAAAAGAAATATTATCCGTTTCAATCTCTACTCGGTATAACTGGGGTTTAAATTCCTGACGATAGCCGTAAAAATTTCCTGTGCAAGATTTAGGTTCGCTATAGCGAATGCTTTACGGGCCTTAACCCTGAGACGATAAGAATGTTCTGTGAGTTCGGTAATCTTGATTATGATGCTATCTTTGCGGCGCTTAGCTTTTATTAATCCGGCATTTCTATTTTGATCGACAATCTCAGCTTTATCACCTACT
>CAZBZJ010000054.1:0-3300 GCA_964496355.1 uncultured Planctomycetia bacterium
TAAACTGGGGCCGGTAGATTCAGTGTATTTAAGCGGAGGCTCGGCTAAACTAAAAGGATTAGAAGGATTCCTGAAACAACACCTTAAGACGGATGTTGAGATATGGAACCCCTTTATTGACATACAAAAACCAAAAGATTCGTTTTCTTTAGAAGAAGATTTTCCGGAACTGGCTCTTTGCCTGGGTATCGCGCTTACTGATGTATAACCGCGATTAAAGCATCTCGCGGGAAAAAATATTATCCAATCCAATTATACATGCCGGATCAAAAACTTTCTTTAACTCCGCCATTTGTTTAAGGGTGCGTTTGTCATACATAGCCTCTAAATAAGGCTTTTTAATCTTTCCTATACCATGCTCCGCAGAAACGGTCCCGTTTAAAGATACCGCCTTTCGTATAAACTCTAAAATGTATCCTTTAGCCTTAAAAGATTCCTCCCTGTTACGAGGCAAGAAATTAAAATGCAGGTGGTTCTGGCCGATATGGCCGAAATTTACATAGTGCAGGCCGGACTTAACCGCCGTTTTTTTATAAAATGCATACATTTCTTCAAATCTATCTTCGGGAACCGAAATATCCGTCGCCGTTTTCTGTTGTTTGTGCACTCTTAAAAACTCGTTTATTTTTTCAGGCAGTTTGTGCCGAAAGTCATATATCCTCTGCCGGTTTTTACTATCTTCGGCAAACCAGCATTTATCTATGGTTGAATTATGTTTTTCTATTAAACTACACCAATAGTCTAGAACTTTTTCCTGTTGGTCGGCAAATTCTATCTCCTGCTCCATATAAACAGCACAATTGGCAACCGGTACCGAAGGATAATCTTCTTTTAAAAACCTCAAAGAATTGTTGTCAAAAAATTCCAGGGCACAGGGGTAAAACGGGCATCCTGATTCACTCTTTTTAATATCCCGGATAAAATTCAACGCGTCAGAATCGGAATTAAAAAACACTATACAATCGAAATAATCTAAAGGCATATTCTGTACTTTTAAAGAAACCTGTGTTATACATCCCAGTGTGCCTTCATGTCCTATAAATAAGTCTATCAAGTCCATGTCATCTTTAGTAAAATATCCTGCCGAAGACTTAATCCCGGGGCTGGTATAATGAGGAAGAGTGAAATTAAACTGCCTGCCACACATCTTAAAATTAAATTTCCGTCCCCGGGCAGATATCTTTCCTCTTTCTAAATCCATAATACTGCCATCGGTCAAGACTACCTTCATTGACTCGACATAATCTCTAATTGAAGAATACTTAAAACTCTTAGGGCCCGAAGCACAAGTGGATACCGCCCCTCCTAAAAAAGCTAACGGTTCTGTGGGCGAAAACCTTAAGGTAAGGTTCAATTTGTTTAATTCTTCCTCCAATTTCCCCAACGTTACGCCGGTTTGAGCTGTTAGCTGTTTCTTTTCGACATCTATGCCTATAATCTTATTCAGCCTTTCCATAGAAAGGATTGCTCCTTCTGAAGGCACTCTGCCTCCTGTAGTACCGGTCCCCGCGCTGGATATAGTTACAGGTTTACCTTTTGCCGCACACTCTGCTAATATCTTACATACATCTTTCTCTTTTTCCGGAATATACAGAATATCCGCTTTACCTTTTATATTAGAAGTGTCTTCCAGATAACTTTGAAAACTTTCCCGGTCTTTCTTTATTATCATAATATTCAGTAGTTACTTTATATTAACACATAAAGCAAATACAAGGAACTTTTTTATAACAAAACGACATATACTTAAAATCCTAAACCCTAAATCCTAAACTCTAAATAAATCCAAAATCAAAAACCTAAAATTCAAAAAGATTCGCATTGCTACTGGAATCTGAAGTCTGAAGTCTGAGGTCTGAGGTCTGAAGTCTGAAGTCTGAAGTCTGAAGTCTGAAGTCTAATTAGGGCTAATTAAGTATGCTGGTTATTTGCTTTTACGACGGTAGCGTGGCCGGCAATCTTCAAAGTTATATCATCAATTATGGCATATACACAAGGTAAAATCAGTAAAGTTAAAAAAGTCGCGCATATTAAACCCCACATTATCGTTAACGCCATAGGCTCTAAAAAAGGGTCGCCTCCCCATATACCATAAGCTGTCGGAAATAACCCGCAGGAAGTCGTAATGGTAGTAAGTAATACAGGCCTTAACCTTATCCTGCCGGATTCGACTATCGACTCTCTTCTATCAAATCCCTGGCGGCGTAAATTATTGATAAAATCCACGAAAACAATAGAATTATTAACTACTATACCGGCTAAGCCTACGATTCCTATCATCATAAAAAAACTCAAAGCCATACCGTGAAAAAAGAAAGCCCAGATTACACCGACTAAACCAAACGGTATAGCCAGCATAACAACCAGCGGCTGGACTAAAGAATTGAAATTAGCCGCTAATATAATAAAAATCAAGAAAGCTGCAAGGATAAAAGCGTTTTTAAAACTTCTTATTGCCTTTATATTCTCTTCCTGTTCACCGCCATACTCTATCTTATAGCCGGGATATTTCTCCGGTATATAGCTGAATTTTTCTGCTAACCTTTTATTAACCTTAAACGAGGTTAGCTTATCACTATCAACCGAAGCTCCGACGGTAATAATCCGTGTGCCATCTAAATGTTTAATCCGGGAAACCGAACTCTCATCCTTTATGTGTGCTACTTTATTCAAAGGGATAAGGCCGCCCCTGTCATTCGGCACATATACCTTATCAAAGGTAACTCTCTGGTCTCTGGAATCCTGGGGGAACCTTACTAAAACGTCGATCTCTTCTTCAGCTTCTGTAGGCTTGATTGTAGTAGCAATAACGCCTTTAAACGCCGCACGCACCGATGACGCAATCTGTCTGACTGAAAGATATGCAGCGGCGGCTTTCTCTTCGTCTACTACAACCCTTATTTCGCCCCGTCCAACTTCATGATCAGTATTTATATCAGCTACGCCATCAATGTTTTTTAAAAAATCCTTTATCTCAGCGGATATTGTCTCCAGCACCGAAAATTCAGGCCCCTGTACTTTAACGGCAATTGCTCTGCCAACCGGCGGGCCTTCTTTCTCTTTCTCGAAATATAGATTTTCAAACCCTTCTACATCCTTTATATCGGCTCGTAAACTTTCGATAATAGCATTAACGCTCCTGCTTCTTTCGGTATGAGGCGACAAATAAACGGTAATCTGCGCTACGTGGCTTCCGGATTTTCCATAAGGGTCAAACATCCAACTCTGGCCTATCTGGCCTACACGGGTAGTAAATGCATCTAAATCCTGTGAAGGTATCTGTGCAACTCTTTTTTCAAT
>CAZBZJ010000054.1:3310-7397 GCA_964496355.1 uncultured Planctomycetia bacterium
CAATAGGCTCAATAAGTTTATTGGTAGTATAAAGGTTTGTGCCTACAGGCGCTTCGGTTCTTATATAAAACTGGTCGATTCCTTCCTCTGACCCGAAAAGGATAAAAGGCATAAATCTGGTAATACCGACTGTGCCTATTAATAATATAACTAATACAAACAAAGCCCAATACCGTTTATCTAATACCCGGCGCAATATCCCGGTATAAGAATCCCGTAATCTTTCAATCCATTTTGCCTGTTTACCGGTATTATTCCTGTTTTTCACGCGCACAAAACCGGCAAAATGTGACGGCAATATAACTACGGCTTCAAATAAAGAAGCTAACAATGCTATAATAACTACCAGGGGTATACCACCGATAAACTTACCTAACATGCCTTCAATGAAAAATAAAGGGCTGAAAGCCGCGATTGTAGTTAATATGGTAGTAGTTACCGGAGCTATAACCTCAGCTGTTCCCTTTACCGCAGCTTTTTCTGGTTTCATGCCGCCTTCTAAATAACGCGCCGAATTCTCAGCAATAACTATCCCGTCATCAACTAACATACCCAAAACAACGATTAATCCAAACATGGTAATTAGATTTACGCTCACATCCATTATTCCCATAATCGACAACGTAACACAAAAAGCTATCGGGATACCCAAAGCGGTTATAAGGGCTACTCTGCGGTTCAGGAATAAAAGAAGCACGAAACATACCAGAAAAATCCCGATAATGCCATTTTGTTTTAGTACGCCAAGCCGCCTTTCTATATAAAAAGCCATATCGTTTATATAAGATGCCCTTAATTCAGGGCCGGCCTGTTTAAGGTAGGTTTCGGTTTCCTGTTTAACCTGATTTACGATTTTTACCGCATCACCTGTAGACCGTTTAACAACCGTAAGGTTAATCGAACGGCTGCCAAAACTCTTGTTTATTACATCTTCGTCTTCAAAGGTGAACTCGACTCCTCCTACATCTTTTACCTTCAACCAATTACCGGCGTCATTTGCCCGGATAACCACATTTTCGATTTCTTCTTTTGTATAAAATTCCCCCGTGGTGCGTATACCGAACTCTTTTTTACTGCGTAATTTTCCTCCGGGGATACTGACATTCCGTTGTCTTAACGCCCGCATAACCTCTTCTAAACTCAACCGAACCGCATCTAGTTTATCAGGATCGATCTCTACCCAGACTTCTCTATTCCGCCATCCTTTCCGGGCAACCGAAGAAACACCCGGTATATCCTCCAGTATATCCTCCAGAAATTCCGCATGTCTCTGTAACTCAGATTCAGATATTTCACCGCTTAGGGCGACTTCAATTACCGGAATTTCCCCGGAAGTAATCTCGGTAACAACGGGCTCTTCGGCTTCTTCCGGCAAATCCGTAACTCTGTCAACCGCCTGCTGGATATCATCTATTACTTTATCTTTATCCTCAACATCCTTGCTTATTTCGAGCTGAATAAGTGAACTGTTTGCGATAGACGATGACTCCATTTCTTCAATGCCATCGACTCCGTCTAACTCGGTTTCTATGGGGACGGTTATAAGCTTTTCTATCTCTTCCGGAGGCGCTCCCGGATAAACCGTCTGCACTATAACCCTGTCGAAGGAAACTTCCGGAAAAGCTTCTCTTTTTATCTTATAGATATATATAGTATAGAATCCAGCTACAAGAATAAAAACTGATAGCAAATTAACAAATAAAGCCCTTTTTACGATAAATTCTATGAGTTTCTTCAAACCTCACCTTCCCGGTACCGGCCAAGCAAAGTATTCTTCGCTACCTCTAAATCTATCAGAGCCAAACGGTATTCGTATAAACTGTCGATAAAAGAAAGTTTAGCCGAAAGAAAATCCTGTTGATACCGGATTATCAAATCGCTGCTTGACCTTCCCGTATTAAAGCGCTCTTTTTCAGCAGCGAGCTTCTTTTCCTGCAAATCAACCACCTGCTCTAAAGTAAAGGCCCTTTCTGCTAAAGAATTAACTTCTGTAGTTATATTATTTAATTCCCGCAATATATTGCGTTCTATTTTCTTCAAATTAACCAGGTATTTCTCCCTGTCATATTCAGCCTGCTTAAATTCAGCTTCGGCTTCTCTGTTTTCCAAAGGCAGCCTTATATTTATACCTATATAAAACTCCGGGTTATCTTCGGACACCACGCCGTCCCAGGCTTTATTGGGCTTATCCGATAAACCGTTACGTGCGAATGAAGCTTCTAAATCTATCTGAGGCCATAGAGATTGTTTTTTCATAGTCAGAGTTATATTTTTTGAGCCTAAGCTATTCTCTGCTCTTTTATAATCTCTGCGGTTTTTAACGGCTGCTGTAAGTTCATTGGCTAAATTAACTTTTTTAAAGCTTGTCTGAAGATTATCTTTAGTATCGATTATGACATTCGTATCTTCTTGATTCAAAAAATAAAGCAGATTATTTTTTGCGGTTGCAGCCTCTAATTTTGCCACCCGTACACCATTCTGCCGCAGCTTCAAATTAGCGCGGGCAGCATAAATATCCGGTGACTCTACCATACCCCTCTCGTACATATCCTTATAAGCAAAATAAAGATTCCGCGCCCGCTTAAGCATATCCTGTTTAACCTTTAAGAATTCTGTCTTTAATACTAACTGCCAGTAAGTTTTTTGAGTTTCAGCTAAAGACTCTTCGATTCCTGATAAAGACAGCCATTCGGTATCCTCAATATCCAATTTAGCCAGTTCGATATTCAATCTGTCCTGCAAACCAAAAAAATTCTTACCCAAACTTTGTATAACCGTAGCCTTTAGTTGGCTGTTAAACGCCGGGTTAGTCGTAATGAAGTCGGTATTCGACCAGTCTCTGGCCTGAGTAGCCTCTAATTTTATTTCTGTACCAGTGGGTAGTTTTTTTTCTAAAGAAGCGCCGTACTCATGTACAATATTCTTGGTTCCCAGTATAGTCGAGGCTTTTTTGCGCTGATCGTCATAATAAGACGCATTGACTTCAAAAAAAGCATCAAAAATAGACCTTTCCTTATCAAGATTCTCTCCGGCAATATAAATATCAAATTTAGCCATCTGGATGTCCAGATTATTGTTAAGCGCCAGGCTAGAAACTTCATCTAACGACAGTCCTATTTCTTTTACATCTCCTTTTTCTGTTTCAGCGTATGTATAACTGCAAATCAGAAAAACACTTATACCAAGACAAAAAATCAAAGTTCTATTATTTTTCATTTTTTATAAACCCGGCCAGTTTCTGCAAAATCTCTAAATACTTTTTCCTTTCGGGCTCCGACAATTTGCCGAAAAGTTCAGTCACCATCTCTTTTCTCTTCTGACTGATCTGAGAAACTACCTGTTTGCCCTCTTTAGTCAACTCAATATTTATAATCCGCCTGTCCGTCTGGTCGTAACAGCGCTTGACAAAACCCATTTTAACCAGACGCGAGACCAATCCGGTAGCTGCCGGCAGGCTGATATTTAATTCTGATGCTATCTCATGCATTTTAAGCTGGCCGTTTTTCTCTATAAGATCTAAAGTCGCGTATTGCGGAATGGTCACTTCACCCCGGGTAAGCACATCAGCCTGTTTGCGTAACATACCCCGGGCAATCAAGGGCATAGCTTCAAGCACTTTATCGGCAAACGTTTCTAAGGATTTCTGGTTCATAGTTAGCCTCCAAAATAATTAATAGTATTAACTATTTAACAAGCAAAGTATATCCCCTGTTTACGTTCTTGTCAACCCCTTTTGTTAATAATCACACTACCGGTAGAGTCGAGGATAGCTTGAGGTTAAAATTGTGGTTATAGTCACATATTGTCATACGCTTGCTTTCACTCTCACCTTTGCACCTTTGGAGGCATCCCCCCGCCTTTGGAGGCATCCTCCGAGGGGACACCCTGCGCTTTTCCTTTGGAGGCATCCTCCCGCCTTTGGAGGCATCCTCCGAGGGGGCACCCTGCGCTTTTCCTTTGGAGGCATCCCCCCGCCTTTGGAGGCATCCTCCGAGGGGGCACCCTGCGCTTTTCCTTTGGAGGCATCCCCCCGCCTTTGGAGGCATCCTCCGAGGGGGCACCCTGCGCTTTTCCTTTGGAGGCATCC
>CAZBZJ010000055.1:0-7300 GCA_964496355.1 uncultured Planctomycetia bacterium
GTCTCCAGGGTTGATGTCCGTTTGCAACAAGATATGATGGAGTCAACGCACCTAGAACACATATGAGCAATAATGCACAGACTAGCCTTGAAACTGCACCCTTCTCCATAATTTTAATTAAATATATTCTTTAGCTGGTTTAGTTGTTCTTGGATGTTTTGTTTTTCCTTTTCTAAATCTTTACGAAATTTTTCTATATTAGTCTTTAACTCATCTTCTTTATTTTGAATCTTTTTTTCTATGTTCCCTGTTATCTCTTCTTCTATCTGTTCTGCTATGCCCAGCACCTTGACATCATAGGAAGCTTCATTATTATACTCATCTACTTCCGGTATTTTATTCTTCGGGTCTACCCGCACCTCTACATAAAAAGTACCGGTTTCTTCTGCTTTTTGGGTAAATGAAATATTATAATACGAATTTGCTTCTATATTATCAATTGTATCAGAATATATCTTGCTCTCGTCGGCAAAAACCGCTACATCAACATTATTTATATCCACAGCAGATTGATTACGCACCTTAATATTAATTTTTACATCTTCATTTAACTTAGGCTTAAGGTTAGAGATAATAAAATCTTTATCATAAACCGCTAAATCTACCTTATTATGCTGATAGAAAGCTTGAGGCTTCTCACCTTCTTCAGCAACTACTTTGAACGGCTTAACTCCCTTTATAGTCTTATCAATACCCTCTACATTAAATTCAGCCTTAACTGTCATTTTAAAATTACCCGGATAGACTGCCTTATAAGGTAACATTACCATAAACTTGCCTTTATTTACTATCGCAGGCCAAATTTCTCTTTTACCGGTAACACCATACTTAGCTAAAGATTTATAAACATCCCGATTAATAATTTGGAGCTTAATCTTTATATTACGCAAGGTCCTGCCCGAAACATTCTTAAAGAAAACCCCTATTTCTCTCTTTTCGCCCAACTCCAAAGAATCATTAAAACCTAAATAGCCGTCTATCTTCAACAAGTCCTGTTCTTTTATTTCTTGTCTTTCTTGATTTTTCCTTATTGCCTCTGCCTTCTTCTCATAATCGCCGTATATATAAGTCACTGTATTATTTGTCTCTACAGCCTCAGAAACATTATCGTATGGGTCAGCTGTAATCTCCATCTTAAAGTCTTCTCCCGATAACCTCAGAACAAAATCATGGTATCCAGCCCCGGGTATCTGCCCAGACTGAGTAGTAACAACTTCGCTTCTTAAAGTCTGACTTTGAACATAATAAATCTTAAACTGCAATTGAGCTAAGGCTTCTTTATCACCACGGTTATAAACCCTGACTTTCCATTTACCGCCATCGTAACTAACATTTTTCTTCCTTAAGAGAAAGTCGACTCCTTGTGTTTGATAAAAATCCGAACTAACTCTTATATGCTCTACAACAGTATTATCCGAAGGATTGTCATCTTCAATCCGCCCTGTTCTTATTACTGCTTTTATCTTATGGCTACCGGGTTTTGCCTGCCATAAGATATCATCGCCTCTTGGGCTTCCGTCTCCAAAGGTTTCAACTTGAGAAGATCTGGTATTAACAGGCCGGGTTTTTATTTTTTGATTATCTAAGTAAACATCAAGATTAACCGTATCATTACGCTGTCCTTTATTTTCAACATCTACCAAAATACGGACTTTATCTCCTGCATTTATAATATCGGGCTGGCATCTTATTTCTTTTATAGCCCAATCATATTCAGCAGGATTAACTTCAGCTGTCAAAATAATAGAATTATTCGATTCATCTTTTTCTGCAACCGTATTATTAGGATCCGCTTGTATCTTAAAACTTTCTCCGCCCTTCTTATCCGGTGTCCAAAAAGCCTGAATAGTCTTATGTTGGCCGGCAGCTATAGTATTAAAATTCCAAGTTTTAAATCTTCGGTTGTTCTTATAGATTACTACATTCACACCACGAGCATCTTTATTACCTATATTATAGATGCTCGCCCAAATTTTTGATTTCTTTCCTTTTTGATGGGTATTAGCTTCATATGGTTCAATACTACATATTATAGAACTTGTATTGGGCGGCAACCCTTTTTCCTGAATAACCAAGTCAGGCATAGAAGTAGCAGTGATTGAAGTACTTTGAGAATTATTAGTTTCATCTAATTCCTTGCAGGTTTCATCTATATCAACATTAACAACGAAATTATGTTTCTTAGCTTCTTTAAGCTTGTAATCAAATTTTATGTTTTTATTTTGTCCCGGACTTATACTATCTATTGTCTTCTTTTCGATACCTACTCCATTTACAATCAGCAGAGTATTAAAACTTCCGGTCTTAAGTTTGCCTTCATTTTCTACCTTTGCTTTAACAGTTACTGTTTTGCCGACTTCGAAATCTGAACCTGCAACTTTGACGGATTTGCAATTAAGGTCTGCTTTATTATCACCTATTCCTTCCGGATAAGGCAACTCGTCAGGGAATTCAACCACTACCTGTTTAACAGCTATACCCCGGGTAGGGAGTATTTTTCCTCCGTCATCACCTTCGTGAGGAGGATGATTCATGAAATCTATATAACCGTGAACACTACCTACACCTGTACTAACACAAGCTACATAGGAATCCAAACCCACATACAGTTTATATTCTTTCCCTGCTTCTACCGGGAAGTCTTTAAACTCCACCCAGGCATCCTGGGCTATGGCTTCATCCACATCCAAAGCGTCCAGAGCATAGGAAGCCGCATCCCAAACCACACCTACTGCCCCTCCTGCTATCTCTCCCAGCGCCTGTCCAACCACTTCTCCACCTGCTTCTTGGGCTACTGTCCAAAGCACATCTTGCCCCCAATCATCCCAGCTTTTTTTGTTAGTCTTTGCCCAAAGTACGGCTTCGGATAGAGGATGGTCATAATCCAGAGAATTATTCTCCATAATCCCGGCAGTTATTTTAGCTTTATAATGGGAATCTGCGTAAGCAAAGGAAGCTACATTAATAAGCCCGTACAGACTGACTCTGAACTTGATGTCAGCATTAAACTTGGTGCCTTTCTTGATATTTTCAAAGCGGATACTTTCATAATCAAACACCCTTACAGAACCATAGACATCTCCTGACCAGCAGTTAGCATAACACCAGCTTTTTTGATAAGGAGCTTTGTGTCTGGTAGCAATTTTACTTTCATTGCGGCCTAATTTGAACCCTTCTGATTCCTGGTGTTCTTTATCAAAATAATTACCGCTTCCAAAAACATCTGCCTTTTGAGCAGGATACCCGGCATAAACCCCTGATGAATAATTAAATAAGAACAAAAAGAATATCGCTACTAAGTAAAACTTATTCACACTATCTAATCACATCTTACAGCTGTCATAAGCCCAATGAAGAACCGCCTGGCGTTGTTTCCGGCGGCAAGAAAAATTGCCTTTGCGGCAACTCTTTTTTATTTGGGCTATATGCCTTTTAATTGCTTTCCATCTCTTAATCTGTCTCTGGTCTTCTTCGGGAATTCGCCTTCCCATATAATAACGGCAGTACCACTGAAACCACCCTCTAGGATCGTCTTTATAAATCCAGCCCTTTTTTCTCCAAACAGAAAGCGGCTGGCTGGCGTTTATACCGAAACAATTCAAATCCGGGTCATGTCTTTCGCGGCATAATTTAGCCTTCTTAAACCAGCCCTCGGGGAACTCATCTTTACAATCAGTCATATATTTACCTCCAAAAATGCCTAGCTCAAGCATCTGCTTAGGAGAAAGTTCCGGCTTAAACCCAGAGTCAAAATTTTTACCTGCAGGTTCTGAGCACAAATACCTATAGTTCTTTTGCATTATATCACTAACGACTACTTCTTTTTTTTTCATAACCAAGTTTGATTCAAACAATTAACTCCCGCGCTAAATTTCCACTTCGCAGTTAGAATATATTCCGCCGCAGCTAATCCTTTCCTAATTATTTCGAATTCCGTCAATTAGCTGTCGTAAGTTATTTATAAACCCAACTATCTATTATTCAAAAAGCTTATCTGTACCGCTTTTTTCTTTTTTTCGCTCTTTCAACCAGCGGTTTTCTTCCTGATTTTGTTTTTTGGAAGGCATCAAGGATCTTTTCGGCTTCTTTAAAAGAAACTGTGATAAACGAAAACTTATCAAAAACATTAACTTCGTTTATTTTTCTCGGATCGATTTTTGCAGTCCTTTTAACCATATCGATTATTTTAGTAGCGGTCATATTATCGACTTTGCCCTTTGCTACAAAAAGTCGGGCTTTTCCGGTCTTATCGACGTAAGGTTTCTGGATTTTAGAATACCTGGCTTTATCCAATTCCTCTCCAAAAGAATATTCAATTAAAGCCGCTATTACAATTTGGGGATCATTCTCAGCTAAAATATCTTTAGTAAAAGGCTGATGTTTATTGATTCTATTACTATCTATTATGTCTTTAATGTTTCTTTTGATCCTTTCCTTTTTAGAAGCAATAACATCTTCAACTCCGGGGATATTCTTCTTTTGAATATCGGTTTTAGTGATTTTCTTAATAAATATCAACTTTCGATATTCATCAGGCGTAATAAAAGTAATTGCTGTACCAGTTCTGCCAGCTCTGCCGGTCCGGCCAATCCGGTGCACATAACTCCGGGGATTTTGAGGCAAAGAAAAATTTATAACATGGGTAAGGTTACTTACATCGATACCCCTGGCTGCAACATCAGTAGCTACCAAAATAGTAATCCGCTTCTGCCTGAACTTATCCAGTATGTGCTCCCGCTGACTTTGTGATATATCTCCATGGAGTGCATCTGCGTCATAGCCGCGGAAACTCAAACTTTTAGCCAATTTATCGACATTGATTTTAGTCCGGCAAAATACTAGGCCGTAAAACTCAGATTCGCTATCAATGATTCTGCATAGAGCTTCGAATTTATCCGAACTGCTTACTTCAAAATATATCTGCTCGGTTAAACCGACAGTTAGCTGGTCTTGAGAAACTTTAACCAGCTTGTAATCTCTCATATATTTTTTAGCAAGGTTAATTACCGGCTTTGGCATGGTGGCTGAAAAAAGTAAGACTCTTTTTCTTTTACCGGCATAAGAAAGGATTTCTTCTACATCATCGATAAAACCCATATTAAGCATTTCATCGGCTTCATCCAAAATAAAATAACTTACCGAAGATAAATCCAGAGTCTTCCGCAAAAGATGGTCCTTTATCCGGCCCGGCGTACCTACTACAATATCTATACCTCTGCGTAATTTTTGGAGTTGAAGATTCATAGACTGGCCGCCATAAATTGCTGTAATATCTAAATTATTGTTTCCTTTCAATGAATTAATTTCTTCGGCGACTTGTACAGCCAGCTCTCTGGTTGGAGTTAAAATAATAGCCTGGGGAATATTTGTCTTTTTTGTTATCTTTTCAATCAAAGGCATTCCAAAAGCTGCGGTTTTACCAGTTCCGGTTTGAGCCTGGCCGACAATATCAGAATTACTCTCTAAAAACAAAGGAATAATCTCTTCCTGGATTTTTGTCGGTTCTTCAAACCCTTTTTTAGCCAACGCCGATAAACTATTTTGGCTTAAACCTAATTTTTTAAACTTATCTAACATTCTTACCATCTCTTTGTTTAATTGACCCTTTTATCCAATGTATCTGATATTATAGCAGATTATCCAACTTTAGAAAGACTTGTTTCAATATCAAAACCATCAAGTATATCTAAAGCCCGGGTATAATCAGATATTACCCGGATAATACCCTTGCCTTCAGTACACAAATCTGCAAAAAAACCTCTATCCCCTCTTTAATTTAAATCTTGACAGATATCTCCCGATATGTTACTATTTCGGTGAATGCCTTCACTTAAATATATATAATTAGGGGATTATATGGCTACAATTGTACCACGAGATATACAACCAATCATAGAAAGCCATCTGTTTAGAGGAAAAGCAGTTATTATCTACGGGGCCCGACAAACCGGAAAGACGACCTTAGTCTCGATGATAACTAAAAATTACAAACACCACCTTTACCTGAACTGCGACGAGATAGATGTCCGCCAAAAACTCGGGAACAGGACATCCACCGAACTCAAAAGCCTACTCGGCAATAACCGGCTGGTTATAATCGATGAAGCCCAACGTGTCCAAGACATAGGCCTGACTATAAAACTAATGGTGGATAATTTTAAAGATACCCAAATAATCGCAACCGGATCTTCTTCCTTTGAACTCTCAGATAGGATCAAAGAACCATTAACCGGAAGAGCATATGAATTTCACCTCTACCCCTTGAGCTTTAGCGAACTGGCTCATATCTATCAAGACCACGAAATCCAGCGTCTTATAGAACAGCGTATGCTCTACGGCATGTATCCGGAAATAGTGCTGACTAACAATACCGGTATCCTCGCTCAACTGGCGGATAATTACCTCTATAAAGATATCTTGTCTTACCAAAACATTAAAAGCCATGACACACTCATCCGGCTGCTTCAGACAATTGCTCTGCAAATAGGTAATGAAGTTTCTTTCAACGAACTCGGCCAGGCTGTAGGCATAGACAAAAAGACCGTAGAAAATTATATAACCATATTAGAACAAGCATTTATTATCTTCCGTTTGCGGCCCTTCAGCAGAAACCTGCGTAACGAATTGAAAAAATTGCGCAAGATCTATTTTTATGATACAGGCATACGCAATGCCTTAATAAACAACTTTAATTTTCTCAATATACGCCAAGATAGCGGTGCTTTATTTGAAAATTTTATCATAGCCGAACGCCTAAAATATAACAACAATCATAATCTGCGAAAAAATATCTATTTCTGGCGTACTCATCAACAGAAAGAAATAGATTATTTGGAGGAAGAAGCGGGCCGGCTGGAAGGTTTCGAGATAAAATTCTCACGCACATCTTTCAAATCGCCCAAAGAATTCCTGAAAGCATATCCAAAAAGCCGCATCCGTCTGATAAACAAACTTAACTGCCTCGAGTTTCTTAAATAAACAAAAACCAAACTAACGCTTTATCACCAATAACTCTGCTATCATCTTTTTTATATAGAATACTGCATTTATAGAAAAAGGGAGAAAGGAAACAGCTTGAGCTGTCCCCTTTTCTAACAAAAAAGGGGTCATCTGAAAAGGGGTCATGAAAAGGGGTCAATGAAAAGGGGTCAAGAAAAAGGGGTCAAGCAAGAAAAAGGGGTCAAGTCTGGAACTAACACTTTACTAACTCCTATGTTAATTGTCCAATATATTCTGCTCTCAAATTACCAAACCATTTATCGCAAGCCTCACATCAGGCTGGAGATAAATGGTAAATCTT
>CAZBZJ010000056.1:0-7208 GCA_964496355.1 uncultured Planctomycetia bacterium
AGCTATAGTAGAACCGGAACCACTCACAAAAAAACGGCAATCATCTATCTTTGAAAGTATATTAAATACAGCCTGTGCTTTTTTAGAAAAATTTAAATACGGTTTGGATAAACTATTGAAAAAAAGCTTTTCTAATAAAAGAATATCTTTATTTTTTAAACCATAAATTATAAGTTTAGCATCATCTATATGCTTTGTCAATTCCAGCTTAAAAGAACCGTAAATATCCCGGGTAGATATTTTTTCTCCGGTTAAAATCAATAAAAATTTGCATTTTAAGCCGGTATGTATGGGAAAAACATTCTCGCCTTTACCGCCGATTTCGGCAAAACTGCTTTCCGAAAGAAAGAAATTTACATCGGCACCCAATTTTTCGCCTATAGAGAACAATCGTTCCTTAGATAAATTGAGCCACAAAAGCCTGTTCAGGCCTAATAAAACAGAAGCGCAATCTGAAGACGCCCCGCCTAAACCGCTTCCTAAAGGTATATTCTTTTGTAAGGTTATATCGATTCCTTGGCTAAGCCCGTATTCTTTTTTTAAGAATAAAGCGGCTTTGTAAGCTAAATTACCGGCGTTATTCAATTCGGGTATATTGCAAGAAATCCTTACCCGGCCACTGCCGGTAATATTTAGCCTGATTAAGTCAAACAATGATATCCTGGCCATAATACTAGAAATATTATGATAACCGTCATTTCTTTTATCTAAAACATTAAGGTACAGATTTAATTTGGCAGGAGCTTTTATAGTCAGGCTCTTTTTATAGGCTTGTTCTGTAACCCTGGATCCGAAAAGAGTTTTGCTCATAGAAGGATATTTTTTACAGTTTGTGCTATATCCCCGGGCTCTAAACCGTATTCTGTAAGTAACTGTTCCGGAGTCCCGGACTGGCCAAAACGGTCGTTAACACCGACTCTTTTAATTTTTCTAGGATAATTCTCAGAAAGCACCTCTGCGACAGCAGACCCTAACCCTCCGATAATGGAATGTTCTTCGCATACGACAAAACTTTTTACCTGTTTAGCTAAATCTATAATTAGTTCTTTATCAATAGGTTTTATAGTCGGCATATTGACTACATAAGGATTGATTCCTGCAGATTTAAGCTCATCTAAAGCTCTGATAGTCTGGGACACCATTATACCGGCTGATATTATAGCTATATCTTTTCCTTGATTTAAAATTTGTCCTTTGCCTAAGACGAATTTATCTTTGCCTTCGATATCCGGAACTTTTGACCTGCCAAACCTTATATAGAAAGGGCCAGCTTGGCTATAGGCACAGCGTATAGCTTCTCTGGTTTCGGCTGCATCACAAGGGACTATTACCCTCATTCTGGGAATAGCACGCATAACCGCCAGATCTTCTAAAGCTTGATGTGACGAACCGTCTTCGCCAACTGTAAGGCCGCTGTGAGAAACAGCTATCTTTACATTAAAATTATTATAACTGACCGAATTTCGTATTTGATCTAAAACCCGCATAGTAGCAAACATACAAAAAGAAGAGACAAAAACAGTCTTGCCGCAACTGGCTAATCCGGCCGCTGTTGCCATCATGTTCTGTTCGGCTACACCCATATTAAAAAATCTCTCCGGAAACTCCTTAGCGAAAAACGCGGTTCTGGTCGAACCCGAAAGGTCGCCATCTAAAACTACGACATTTTTATCCTTTTTAGCAATCTCTATAAGAGTTTCACCGTAAGCGTTGCGGGCATAAAATTTATTTCCGAACTTGACATTTTTACTTATATCTTCGTTAAGCTTAGAGCCAACCTTCCCCATAACAATCTCCTGGTATAATCATCAGGTACATGCTAGATTATACCTGATTCCAATGATTATTAATAAACTCAATTACCCATCAAAGATTACAGCAATTTATAATCGTGCAATCTTTATTTAATCTCTGTAATCAAGACATCCTGAAAATTCTAGCTATAGGATGTCTTCGTCTTCTAATTCTTTCAAGGCTATTTTAGTCTCATCGGGTTTAGGGGCCCTGCCGTGAAAAGGTACCGGGTCATCTTCCATAAACGATATGCCTTTACCTTTAACCGTTTCTGCTATTATAGCCGTAGGTTTACCCTTAACCGATTTTGCTTCTTCAAAAGCTTCTAGAATCTCTTCTATATTATGCCCGTTTACGGGAATAACATGCCAGCCAAAACTCTCCCATTTATTAAGTAACGGAGCTACCTCCATTATTTTACTTACGTTACCGTCTATCTGATAACGGTTATAATCTACTATCCCGCACAGGTTATCGGCTTTATAATGAGATGCAGCCATCGCGGCTTCCCAAATATTACCTTCTTGAAGTTCACCGTCTCCCATAAGGCAGTATACACGAGAATCTTTTTTATCCAGCCTTAAAGCCAGGTTCATACCTAAAGCTATAGACAAACCTTGCCCTAAAGAACCCGAAGCTACTTCAACCCCGGGAGCCCTGCGGTCAGGATGGCCCTGTAATATAGACCCTAACTTTCTAAGTGTAGGCAGGTGTTGGGGCGAAAAAAATCCTGCTTCACATAAAACCGCATATAAACACGGACATGCATGGCCTTTAGAAAGATGAAACCTGTCTCTATCCGGCCAATCGGGATTTCCGGGATCATATCTCATGATACCACCAAAATAAAGAGAACAGACTATTTCAACGGCTGATAACGACCCTCCTGGATGGCCGCTGCCCGCAGCAGATAACATCTGGATTATCATACGGCGCACGTTATTGGTTTTCTTCTTTATTGACTTGATTTTTTCGGGTGGAAATTTCATGAGCTATACTCTCCAGTTTTTTTTTGACCTTTTCATTTTCCGGGTCATTTATAAGTACTTTTTCCCAAGCTTCCTTCGCCTTTTGAAATTCTTCCAGAACGTAATATATATCGCCCAAATGGTCATAAATTACCGGATCCTGCAATTTAGCCGCAGCCTGTTCGATATACTCTTTAGCTTTATCAAATTCCTGCTTTTTATAATATACCCATCCCAGGCTGTCTAAATAAGCGGCAATACCGGGCTTTAACTCCAAAGCTTTTTTTACTAAATTCTCAGCGGCATCAAGTTTGATCCCCTCTTCGGCATACGTATACCCCAGTGCATTTAAAGTATCAACATGGTCAGGGTCTAACTCCAGGGTTTTACGCCATTGTCTAATAGCCTTATTTCTATCTCCCTCTTCTTCGTACAAATACCCTAACCAAAAATGAGCTTCCGGACTATTGGGTTTTATCTTGATAATCTGGCGATATATCCGTATAGATTCTTTGAATTTTTTATCCTGCAATTTAAACTGGGCTAAACTCTCGGCTATCCGGATATTTTCCGGGTTCTTTTGATAAAGCCGGCTTAACATCTCTTCGTATTCTTTATTAGCCAATTTCTCTTTTGACTGATGTGAATATAAAAAAATCAACAGCAAATAAGCATCTAAATTAATCTTTTCCTTCTCTTTAAGGCTCAGGAGGGTTTCTTCGGCTTTTTCAAAATCTTCCATTTTTATATATTGAGCAGCGATTCTTAACTGTATAGACGTAGAATCCTTATCGATCCGGGCAGCCTGCTGGTATTCTTTTAAAGCGCCTTTAAAATCTCCGTATTTTTCCAGAAGGAATCCTTTAAGGTATGAAGAATATAGCGGGGGGGGATCTTCTTTTACAACTTCATCTACAGAAAAAGCCGATCCAGAAATCAATCCAGAAAAAATAAATAAGAATAATATTAATCTTATCATTGCAACATCAAAGCTGAATTTTAAACACTCTACGCCTACAGAAGAATATTACTTTTTCTTATGACGCTGTTTCTTCCTGCGTTTCTTAAACCAGTGACGTCTTACTCGTTTTATTTTTCGTTTTCTACCACAAGGCATATATCTTTCCTGGTATAACTATCAGGTATATACTAAGTTATACCTGACCCCTTCGACTTAGCTCAGGGTGAGCCCTGAGTATAATCGAAGGGCTGATTACTGTGATTAAATATCGATTACCGAGATTAAAAACTACTGGAAATATCATCTCTATAATCTTTCCCAAACCGCTGAAATCAAGGCATCCTGCTGTTTTCACATTAAAAGATGCCTTTAGTTAATTATCTTGTTAAGTGGATATTCAACTATACCTTCGGCTCCTTTACTTTTCAGGAGCGGAATCAACTTTTTGATCTTACTTTCCTCTATTACCACTTCCAAAGCAAACCAGCCAGGAGTAACCAAAGAAGAAATAGTCGGCTTCTTTAAGGCAGGTAATGCCCGGATTATCTTGTTAAGATTTTTCTCATTTACGTTCAACTTTATTCCAACTTTACCTTCGGCACTTATAGCACCTTTTAACAAAAGAGCCAGATAATTTATCTTTCTTTTTTTCCAGGGATCTTTCACTGACCCCTTATTAGCAATAAACTTAGTGGTAGATTCGCATACACAGACAATCTCGCGTAAGCTGTTAGCACGCAGCGAAGCTCCGGTTTCAGTAAGTTCTACAATAGCATCGGCTAACCCGCTCTTGACTTTTACTTCCGTAGCTCCCCAACTAAACTCAACGGTTGCTTTGACATTATGCTTTCTAAAGAAATTTTTAGTTACCTTTACTAATTCGGTAGATACCCGTTTATTCTGCAAGTCTTTCACCTTCTTAATCTTGGAATTTTCTTTGACAGCAAGCACCCAGCGTACAGGACGTAAAGTATGTTTCGCATAAACAAGCTCGATAATCCTTTCAACCCGGGAGTTATTCTCCTTTATCCAGTCTTCACCCGTAATCCCGCAATCCAGGATACCTTCTTCTACATACCGCGACATCTCCTGAGCCCGTATTAAGACGGGCTGAATCTGGATATCGTCGATAGAAGGAAAATATGACCGTTTTTCTAAGTCAATCTTGAACCCTGCCTTTTGAAACAGCCTGATTGTTGCTTCTTGCAGGCTACCCTTAGGCAATCCGAGTCTTAAGACTTTCTTCATTTTAAAGTTTCCTTCCTCTCTATTATATAACGGTTCTACCGAAACCCTTTTACCGGGGCTATGCGAGGACTAATTATAGTACTTTCCTCGCCTTTATGCAATAGGAAAGTACTTGTAATCAAAAACTTTCCCTCAAATAAAACCACAACTAATCCCAAACGCCTAATACATAAAAAGTTAGGATAAAACCTCCACAAAATGGAAGAAAGGTTTTTAATTATACAGTGCTAAAAATACCTTGTAAAGAGAAAATTTATATGCTATTTTAGGTATTCATAACAGACTACAGACTGTAGGCCTCAGGCCACAGACTAAAAAAGGTATAAATATACCTCAACTGGTCTATTGTCTAAAGTCTGATGTCTAAGGTCTGATAAAATGTTTGCCAAACTAAGACAAAAAGACATTAAGAAAATTCTCTGGGTGCTGGTCATTGTTATTGTTCCGGCTTTTATATTCTGGGGAGCAAGCGGTTTCTTAGGCAGAGAAAGGGATATAGCCGGCACAGTATACGAGGAAAAAATATCTTTTGATGATTTTCGTACTCTTCTAAAAAATCTCCAACTTTATCTTTTATTTGAATCCGGGCAGGAATATCAGGCTGACGATTTACAAATGCTTGCCTGGCAGACTCTTTTGTTATCCAAAAAAGCCGAACGAGAAGGCATCGAAGTATCGGACAGGCAGACTATACAAAAAATAAAGAATTTTCCGGCTCTGAATATCAAAGGGGGGTTCTCAAAAGAAAGATACCTAAGAATCCTCAGCCGGACCAAGATATCCCCGAGTCAATTTGAAAACTTTTTAAAAGACCAGATTAAGGCGGAAAAACTGCAAGATAAGATTATAGGACAGGTTGATGTCACACAAAAAGAAATAAAAGAATTATATAAAGCTGAACACGAAGAAGCTAAAATTAAATATATAAATATCAGCTTTGACAAAATAAAGAAAGAGATCACGCCTCAACCTGGCCAATTGGAAGATTTTTTTAAAAATAACAAAAGAGAATTTAAAAAACCTGCAAAAGTCAAAATAGCTTATATTTTAATCGAAGAACCCGGCCAGAAAATTATAAATTCAATGGCAAAAAAAGCCAAAAAAGCGAATTCGCTAACTGCTTTATCCAAAGATTCCGGCCTGGAAGTAATCACCTCGGATTTTTTGACTATAGAAACCCCTATAAAAGGATTAGGATGGCAAAAAGAAATTATTGAGAAAGCTTTCGAAATGGAGAAAAGCCAAGTCGCCGGCCCCGTGGCTACTTCCGAAGGCAGCGTATTCTTTCAGAAGCTAGAAGAACAGAAATCCTATATACCCGAATATTCAGAAATTAAGATGGAAGTAAAAGAAAAATACGCCGAAGCTAAGTCCCGCCAAAAAGCTAAAGAATTAGCCCAGGATATTTTAGTAAAAATCAAAGAAAAGAATATAGCCGACTTATCCGGAGTTAAAAAGTTCTTTCCGCCGATAGAATTAAAAGAGACGGATTTTTTCAAAAGGCAGGGTTATATAGAAGGCATCGGCCTAAAACCTGCGTTAACTCATAAAGTATTCGAGCTGAAAGAAAACAGGATTATCCCTGAACCTATTCCCTTAAAAAAAGGAATATACTTTGTCCAACGTACAGAGTTAAAGCCCATAGACGAAGATAAATTCTCGGAAGAAAAAGAAAAATACCGTAAAGCTGTCCGGAAAGCAAAACAAACCCAATATTTCAATTCTTATATCTTGAAACTTATAGAAGAAAGCAACTTTTCTATCTCGCCAAAATTAATTTCAGAAAATAAACGCTAACAGAATATTCGCCCGGGCAGGCAAATAACAAGGATATTATTTTAAAGAGGGGCTCTTTTATTCAACGATAATAGCTTCTACGGGACATTGAGAAGCTATATCTTTAGCATCACAATTAGGACATTCAGGGTTTTTGACTACAGCCATACCCGAATCATTGAGTTCAAAACAATCCGGACACGCGTTTGCACAGAGGCCGCATCCTACACATTTGGATTCGTCAATCTTTACATTTGCCATAATTGTTCCTCCTACTGTTAGTTTAAAGAATTTATGGTTACAGAAGAGTGCCTTTTTCTAATCTTTCAAATTGTTTATCTATGCCTTTTTGAATCTCTTTTAAGATAGATTCGTTTTCAGGCTTAAAAAGATGTTTATACCGGCCCTGCATCTTTAACCATTCGGTTATAGGCTTACGTTCTTTGGGTTTATAATTTAGC
>CAZBZJ010000057.1:0-7187 GCA_964496355.1 uncultured Planctomycetia bacterium
AGATAATTGGCAAACCCTTTACCTGTTTCAGCAAGAGCATCAGAAGCACGAGCCGCAGCTTTGCCCTGCATATATGCACTCATGCCCATAGCAACACCAGCGACTAAACCAATTATCATTTTAAATACATAAGTAGATATATCTGCCGGCAAGCTAGCCGTCTGTATAGCCCTGCCTAAAAGAAAACCATAAAAAACCTGAGTTAATGGCGCCCCCACAAAAGCTACCAGGATAAAAGGAGCTGACTTATTTTGAGAAAATGCCCGTTTCCATGCACCAATCGCTGCCATACCAGCAACACCCGTACCTAATGCTGACCCGATAGCAGCAAAAGCTAAAGAAAAATTTAAATCGCCGAAACCTTGAATCATTTTATTACCCCCTTAATATTTGATTTCCTATTTAAATGGCCGGTATTCTCGGCCTGCCCATTCCATATTTAAATGTCCGGAAAATTCCAGCATATTCAGCCTTATTCCATGAACTAAAACCGACATTATACCTAAGAGAATATTAAGACTATGCCCGATAAACAAAATCACTGCAGCTCCTAATCCAGGCCATAACCCGCTAAAACCCACCGTAGCAGCGATCTCATTGAAAGCCTGAGCTACTTTAACGGTAGCAAAACCAACCGCAAATAACCGTAGATACGAAAGAGTGTCACTAAAAGAATTGATTAGATTTAATGGCAGATTTGCAACAGAAACCGCAATGCTTTTAAATATACTCTTCTGAGGATTACTGCATAAAACAACTAAAGTTACGCCCACGCCCAAAAAATAAGCAGCTATTTTTGGAAAGGGTTTGTCAACCACTAATGTGCCGATAAGAAAAAATATACCCCATTCAATTAATATCCAGCCTAACTGAGCTAAAGAGAATAAACTATTAATATATCTTAATGCCCTCATTCCATGAGCTATACTTAATTGAACCGCACCGATAATAAAACATAGGTATATTAAAAAATCCTGATTAGCAGACACAAAAACATTGAACCTCTGTACGATTAAATTATTGAATAAAGGTATCCCGGCGATAACCTGTGAACCAAACCAGGTGCCGGAAACCGCTCCCCATATAATAGTAGCGCCGCTTAAAAGATATATTAAGAAAAAAGGCTGTTGAGGCCAATACTGTTTTTTCTTCCGGACGAATATCGTACTCGCCAGAAATAAAATGCCATAACCTGCGTCTCCAATCAACATAGCGAAGAACAGGCTAAAAAAAACAAGAAACCACAGGCTGATATCATACTCTTTATAACCGGGCACAGTCCCCATAAACTTAAATACCGGCTGGATAATCTCCACCCACCGAGGATTCTTAACTAAGGTGGGGACTTCTTCCGGATTGTCGGGCTCCTCAACCAACAAACCCCAGCTATTTTTCTCTACCACTTTATTCAAAGAACCCAAAGACGGTAAAGGACAATACCCCTGTAAATACGCAAACCCGGCCTCTTGAGCCATGCCGGTTCTTACTTTAAAAAACTCCTTTTCTTTCAAAAGTTGTTCGCGCAATTTTAAAATCGAACCGGCATATTTTGATAAAGAGTTTAACTTTCGTTCAATATAAGTTAATTCTTCTCTAACGCACCCTGCCTTCTTTTGCAAATCCGCTTTCGATAAATCCGGCAGGATAAACGGTTGTAAACCCAAAGACTCTTTTTTATCCCGGGTTATTAAAGCAAAATAGACTTTACTCTTCTTTTGGCTAACTATCTCGATTGTTTTATCCGGCGGTATTTTCTTGAATTCTTTACTAGAACAAAAATAAAGTTTAATAAATACGCCCTCATCGCTCAGGCGCGACAAATCCTCAGGTTTTACCCCTCCCCAATTAGCATATTTGCTTATATCTCGGTTTATCTTAGATTCCTCTTCACCAAGCTTTTCTCTTTCCTTTTCAAGAGCTAATATTTCTTTTACTTTTAGATAGGCTTTATCATAATCAAAACCTTTCTCCGGCTTTTCGGAACCGGCAATTATTTTTAGGGCGGAATCGGTATTATCTATTTTTTCGTCGAAGGCACTAATATCCTCAACCGGAATCTGGCGCATATGTTTTATATGTACTGCACCGGATTGCCTTAATCTATCTAAAGAAGCATCTATTTCTTTCTCCGGAACCAGGACTGTAACTTTCTTCATCTTAACGATCATAATATTCTGTTCTTTCTAAGAGGCTTTCTTCGCCTTTGCTGTCTTACCTCTTATAACCTGGGCTGTCTGTTGATCTCCCAGATAGATTGCTATCATCCGTATATTTTCCCGGCTTTCAGGAATTTTTACCTGTTCGAAAAGATTAACCCGCTGTGTGGCTACCCTCAGCTCTTCTTGTAATACTTCTTCCTGCTGTTTTTTTATTATTATTTGGGCATGCAACTGTGCCATCTTTTTTACGGCTTCAATACCCGAATCGACCCACAAAGGAGTCTTCATCAAATCATAATCTTTTGTCTCGAACCTTATCTTTTCATAGACCGGAATATCGACTCCGGCTATATTGCCGGTTGAAGTAACAATTTCTTTGATCTTCAACCATTGAGATATATCTATACCTTCAGCAAAAACATCGACCCAAGAATTGACCGTATTTCTAAAAGACGATATTTTCTCAGAAAGCCCGTCTATATCCATATGGATTCTGTTTATATGCCTTTGCATCTGCTGTTTTCTCAACTGCAACATAGGCAGATACCGCTTGAACCTGTCAAGGTTATCTTTCTGCTTCTTTAACTCATTCTTGGTTAATCTCACCTTCGCCATCTTTTCTATCTTTTGTCTTCTGTCTTATTTACGAGCAGGCCAGAACTCTTCTATAAGCTCTGACCTGAATCCGGTATCTTCCGGGTTAAAACACTCGGCTAAAATCTGCCATCCTTTATCTAAGGCCTTCTCTAAAGGACGGTTGACAGCTAAATCCATCATCTCAGATTCAAACAACTTTCCGTATTTGAGAAGCTTTTTATCCCAATCCGTCATTCTAAAACCCATAGCCCGTTTCTCTTCAGACTCCTTATATTGAGCATAGAGTTGAATCATCCCGTCCATTATGGAACGGTGGTCTTTACGGGTATCTTTATTAACCAATTGTTTTAACCGGCTCAGTGAACCAAAAGGTTCGATCCTCTTATTCCTTAAATAAAACTGCCCTTCTGTTATATATCCGGTATTATCTGGTATAGGATGTGTTACATCATCTCCCGGCATAGTAGTTACGGCTAAAATAGTAAGGGAGCCGGCATCAGTAAAATCTACAGCTTTTTCATACCTTCGTGCCAACTGAGTATATAAATCTCCCGGATATCCCCGGTTAGAAGGGACTTGCTCCATAGTAATGGCTATTTCTTTTAAAGCGTCAGCAAAATTTGTCATATCAGTTAACAAAACCAAGACATCTTTTCCTTTAAGAGCAAACTTCTCCCCGACAGCTAACGCCATATCCGGAATCATCAATCCTTCTACTACCGGGTCTGAAGCTAAATGAACAAAAAAGACAGACCTCTGTAAAGCTCCCCCTTCTTCCAGCTTCTCTTTAAAAAACATATACTGGTCATATTTAAGGCCAATCCCTCCTAATATGATGGTGTCGACTTCGGCCTGGAGGGCAATCCTGGCTAAAACTTCGTTATAAGGCTCTCCTGAGACTGAAAAGATCGGCAGCTTTTGTGACATCACTAACGAATTAAAAACATCTATCATAGGTATATTAGTGCGGATCATTCTGGAAGGCACAACTCTTTTTTCCGGATTAACTACCGGGCCTGCGATTTGAATTAAATTTTCTTCTAAAGCAGGGCCGTTATCCCGGGGTTTCCCATTACCTGAAAAGATCCTGCCGAACATATCGTCTGAAAAACTGACTTTCATAGGATGCCCTAAAAATATCACTTCGTCTTGAGTAGAAACACCTTTACTTCCGGCAAAAACCTGCAAAGAAACAATATCTTTATCTAACTTAATAGTTTGAGCCAAAGATTCTCCGTGAGCACTCTTTACTAAAGCCAGTTCTTCATAAGCTACATCTTTAGCTTTGACTGTAATGACATTGCCGATAACACTAAGTATCCTGCTGTGAACTTTTCTCATTCTTTCCTTCCTCTTCAATGAACGAATCTATTTTCTTCTCCTGCTTCTTAAATTCTTCTGATTTCCATTCTTTATAGTTCCAATCTATAAAAAAACTCCTTAACTTATGAAAAAAATCTCTGGCTCTGCCTTTACTTTCGAACTTATAGGATACCTGCAATACATCAAAAACTTTTTTAAATACATATTCCTGCCTTTCTCTGCTGGTAGATGCATCTACAGGGTCAAATCCATTCTGTTGCAGATATACATTATCTAAAAATCCCGCTTTTAAATAAACCACATAATCTTCAATTGAAGTGCCTTCTTCTCCGACTACTTTCATCATCTGATTCACTTCATTTCCCTGGACTAAAACTTCCCTTGCTTCGTTTAACATTTTCTGGTCAATAAACCCCGTATATTTAGTCCAGCTTTCTAAAGGGTCGAGCGAAGGGTATTGTCTAGCTTCGGCTCTTTCGCGCGATAACCCATGAAACGCCCCTACTACTTTCAAGGTAGACTGGGTAACCGGCTCTTCGAAATTTCCGCCTGCAGGGCTAACTGTACCGCCGATAGTAAGGCTTCCTCTTTGGCCGGACTCTGTCTCGATTAATCCTGCCCGTTCATAAAATTCAGCAATTTTAGACTCCAGATAAGCCGGATAAGCTTCTTCACCGGGTATTTCTTCCAATCTTCCGGAAAGTTCGCGCATAGCTTGAGCCCACCGTGACGTAGAATCGGCTAACATCAAAACATTTAATCCCATCTGCCGGTAATACTCACCTAAGGCAGCCGCAGTATAAACCGAAGCTTCTCGGGCTGCTACCGGCATAGCACTGGTATTACATATAATAATTGTCCGTTCCATTAAGGATTTGCCAGTTCGCGGGTCATTGAGTTCGGGAAATTCTTTTAAAGTCTCTACTGTTTCACTAGCCCGTTCACCACATTGAGCGATGATAACTACATCTGCTTCAGCATACCGGCTGGTTAATTGCTGCAGAACTGTCTTTCCGGCTCCGAAAGGGCCCGGAATGCAATAAGTGCCTCCTTTAGCAACAGGGAAAAAAGTATCTATAATACGTATCCGGGTAATAAGCGGCTCTTTAGGAGAAAACTTTTGCCGGTAAGCTGTAATTGGTACCTTCACCGGCCAATCAAACACCATACTAATCTCTTCATGATTGCCATCTTTATCTTTAAGCACTGCTATCTTATCTTTAATTGTATAATCAGCTTCTTTTGCTACTTCCTCTATTGTATATTCTCCTTTAAAGTTAAAAGGCACCATAATAAGGTGTTTAAAAATACTTTCTTTTACAAACCCTACTGGCTGGCCTTTAAAAACAGAATCGCCGGGTTTAACTACCGGAGTAAAATGCCACTTTTTTTCATAATCCAGAGGTTGTAAATCTACACCTCTTGGCAAGAAAAAACCAAATTTTTCAGCCAGGTCGACTAACGGGTCTTGTAAACCGTTATAAACCCTTCCTAATAGCCCCGGGCCTAACTGGACTGATAATAATTCCCGGGAAAATTCTACATCCTGGCCGACTTTTAAGCCTTTAGTATCTTCATAGACTTGAAGATGTGCTACATTCCCCGTAATTTTTACTACTTCGGATTTAAGCCTTTCCTGTCCAGACAAAACATACCCTACTTCATTTTGTAAAACCTTATCCCCGAACTCTACAGAGATAAGATTCCCGCTTATCATTATTATTCTGCCGTGTCGTTTTTCCATATTAAACCTGCTTACATGATATTTCTGGATAATTCATTGAATATCCGCATTCCCTTTTCTTTATCAAAAGAAGCAACTCGTGCGATTAACTGCATTTTTAAAAAATATATTATTAAAAAATTTAAATCGAAATGATAAGAAAGCTCTTTCTCTTCAAGAAAACCCCATCTCAATTTTAAGATAGCTCTCTCTGCTTCTAATGAATTGGCTTCCGAAACTATCCGGCTAATTTTTCCGCTTAATTTATTTTCTTTTTTTTGTTTTTGAGATCTTCTATATTCGGAAATCTGCTTTCTTAATACATATTCAAACTCTTTGAATTCTTTTAAAGCCTCCGGCTCTTGCCTTTCAATATGCTCGAATCTATTAATATTCGTCCGGTCCAACAACCTGTAATCCGTGTCAGTCAGCCATTTTTCGGCCTCGGTTAAAAAAGCGTCGACAGATACAGGAACGCTTTTATCGAACTGTAAAAATGGCAATTGGCTGACAAAATAATAATATTTATTCACTTTGTCCTGTTAACAACTGTGATATTTGAGGCGCTAAGAACTGGCCCAATGCCTGCGTTACAGCCTCCTGGCTAAAATCGTAATAGGTATCTTCGCCTTTGATGCCTATACGGAACCCTTTCCGGATATTTCTGTTTATCTTTATTTCGATACCGTTTTTAGCGTCCTTTTTAAATTCTGCTAAGACTAATTTTTCAATCTTTTCTTTATCTTCTTTGCTCACCAATACTTCAAAAGCCGCCTCTCTATTAGAAGGCCATTCTTCAACAACCCTTTTAATCAAATCCGCAACAAGCTCCGGTTTCATTGATTCAGAGATTTGCCGCTCTAATAATATTTTACATATTCTTTCCAACTCCTGCCTTACTGTTAAAACAACATTTCGGCCAGCCTGCTGAATAGATTTCTTGGCATTTCTTTCCTTATTACTAATATCTTTATATGCTTCTTCTTTACGGGCTTCGGCCTCTTTTTTAGCTTCAGCGGCTATTTTTTCAGCCTGTTGCTCGGCATTTTTTATAATCTCCTGCGATTGCTTCTTGCCTTCTTCTACGCCCTCTTTCTTTATCTTTTCGATTAAATTCTCTAAATTTGCTGCCATCATTCTCCTTTCTCGCCCGGAAACCTTTATGGGATTTTTTTATTCTAGCTCCCTGGCTATATTTTCGGCTATTTTTTGCGGTGATTTGGCTGTATAAATCGGGCGCCCGACTACTATATAATCGACTACATCTTTTATCTGTGCCGGAGTTACAACTCTTTTCTGGTCATCAGCCGAACTTTTTAACCTTATGCCCGGACTAATAAGTATAAATTGCCTGCCTACTTTTTTTCTAACTATTGCTGCTTCCT
>CAZBZJ010000058.1:0-7147 GCA_964496355.1 uncultured Planctomycetia bacterium
TCGCAGGATTTTCTTTTAAATAAAGGGCTTTCGAAACTAAAATACCGGCATTACCCACAATGAACCGGCCTGGTTCTAAAATGATTTTCAAACCAGTGCTTTTCAACATAGGAATTATAGTTTTTGCGAACTCGCTGGCTGTCTTTACACAGCTATCTCCGTAATCTATACCCAGCCCGCCGCCTATATTAAAATATTTCAGCACACACCCTTTTTTGTTTAATTCGCTGATTAACTTTTTAACCCTCTTAATAGCTTGCACAAAAGGAGCCAGGCAGGTAATCTGCGAACCAATATGTATATGTACACCTTCAAAAGAAAGCCCGGTATACTTTTCTTTATTTAGAAAAATGTCTTTGGCAGTTTTAACATCTATCCCAAACTTAGTCTCTTTCTTACCGGTAGTTATATACTTGTGGGTGCCAGGCGTTATATCAGGGTTTATCCTTAAAGATACATGCGCTTTTTTGTTCAGCCTTTCAGCGATACTATCTATTAGTTTCAATTCGGCTGCCGACTCAACATTAAACATAAGTATATCCGAATCTAAGGCCTGGCTTATCTCGGCTTCGGTCTTACCCACGGAAGCATAGACTATCTTTTTATACGGGCATTTTATTTTCTGAGCCCGGTACAACTCACCGCCCGAAACAATATCTAAACCAGCGCCTTCTTTCACCAATGATTTGAGTATCGAAAGGTTGGAATTAGCTTTTACCGAATAACATATTAAAGGAGATACAGAAGAAAATGCTTTTTTTAACTGCCGGAACCTGTCGATAATATTCCGGTTGCTATAAACATACAACGGCGTGCCGTACTTTTCGGCTAAACTTTTTATCTTAACACCTTCGCAATAAAGCTGTTTCTTCCTGAACTTAAAATACTCCATACTTATTTAAATTTTCTTAGACTTGAGGAATCGGCGCGATACTGATGTTCTTGATGTTACTGCATACTTGGGACTCATTATCTTTCTAACTTCGCTTCTATTGAACTTATCACTGAAATTTTTAAGGAGTTTATCCGGCATATCTTTTATTCTGATATTTTTATCTTCGGAATATCTTATCAGCCTGCCCACAATCTTATGCGCCTGGCTAAACGCTATCTTCTTATGCACGAGAAAATCCGCAAGCTCTGTAGCATACAAACTCTCATCTTCTAAAGCAACACCAATATTCCTTTCTTTAAGCCTTATGCTAACAACGAATTTAGCCATTATCATAAGTTCATTGCGGACTATTTCGACCGAAGAAAATAAAGGCTCTTTATCCAGCTGCATATCCCTGTTATATGATAGGGGGAGCCCTTTCATGGTAGTCAATACAGAAACCAAATTCCCGTTAATACGTCCGGTATACCCCCGGACCAGCTCTAAAAAATCCGGGTTCTTTTTATGCGGCATCAAGCTGCTGCCTGTACAAAATTCTTCCGGTAAATCAAAAAAATCGAATTCTTTAGTTGAATACAGGATAAAGTCTTCGGCCATCCTTGACAGGTGCATCTGTATAATTGCAATAATGTTTAAAAAATCAATAATAAAATCCCTGCTGGAAACAGAATCCAGGGCATTACGTACAGTAGATAACCTTTGAGACTTCCAATTGCCACGGAATTCTCTAGTAAACTTCTTTATAGACCTGTCATACGATTCTTTAGATATGGAACTGCCTGCTAAAGCTCCGGCTCCAACAGATATAAACAATTCCTCCAGAAACCTGCCCAATCTGCCGGAATCTCTCGCCAACATAGAATAAAAAGCATCTGTATAGTCTGCAAAGGATATAATCTGGGCACGGCGGGTATGGGTATATCCTACCAGATAAGATTTTTTATATTGTTCTTTTAAGATTAAAAATGCGTTCATACAAGCATTTAATAACCTTAATAAATGCAGCCCCTCGGCATAACAATACCATTTTTCATCAAAAACTATCTGGTCGTTTCTCGACCGTAAAGTATGCAGTTTATGAGCAAGCTTGCCGATCTTCTTTTCTATTTTATTCTGTATATCTGTATGGATATCTTCGGAATCGGCGTTTATTTTAAACTTATTTTTATTGATATCATCAAGGACTTTGTTTAATGCAGAAAATATCTTATTAGCCTCTGCTTTAGTAATCACGCCTGCACCTTCTAAGGCTTCTATGTGTATTTTGGAATGGTAAATATCGTATTTAGCCAGGTTATAATCGTAATGGATAGACTTCTGAAAGCTATCGAAATCGGGATCTATCTTCTTTTTAAACCTTCCGCCCCACATCTTTTTAGCCATAATTACACCCCAAAAGTATAGTATAATCTATAATTTAACTGGTTTAGTTTAACACAAAACAAAAACCTCTGCAATATTATAAAATATTCCATAGTGTCAAGAATTATCCGCAAATTGCAAAAAAGTATTTCCGAAAACAGCCGCTAGCAAACTCTATAGACGGATTTTATAAAAATGGCGAGGTAGACTGTGGGCTTACATCATCTGTAAAGTTACATCTGAGGTTTGACCTCAGGTGTAACTTTACAGGTTAAATTTTAAAAAAGGGGACAGCGACCTTTTTTAAGCCTTCTCCATTACCCTAAAAAAAAGTCGCTGTCCCATTTTTTCCCTGAATTTAACCCCCTGCTTTATTACCAAAACTCTGAAGAATTATACTGGCAGCAGACAGGGCCACCTCCGGAGAGTCCGTCTATGTCAATCTATTTTTTCTTATGCCGCAACTGTTCTAATTCTTTCCTTAATGGCGCCCAATACTCGATATCCTTCCGGCGTTCCTGCATTTCTTCATCGCGAAGTTGTGAGTTTAACTTTTGTAAATTCCCAATAATAGCTGAAGACAAAAGCGGCCTTTCTGGAAGGCAAGCTTCCGCTATTTTCGGGTATTTCTTAGCCAATTCGATCAAAAGATTCGCGCCTCTTGTTTCCTGAAACCACCATTTTATACGGCGGACAGAAGGGCTTGATTTATTCATAAGTATATCGTTATCCACCAGCCGTTTAAGCATTAACCAATCTTTATCGCGCTGGGTTTTTTTGCATTGAACAAGGTCCGCAAGCCCGATAACATCAATTGTACTGCCGCTTTGCAGTAATACTGTATTTTTACGCTTCCAAAGCTTGTTGAACGGCTCACACCCCCTCAGCTTGGATATGATATCTACGCGCAGGCCTTTTACCTCTTGCCGGTGGCAGCGAAAATGGCAGGCATGGCCCCGTTTTAAATATTCTGCCTTAAGGGGCGGGACATAAATACGTTCGGCTTCTAATTTTTCCAATGCTTTTTTCAGGTGCTTCAGGTTCTGACTACTGCTTAAAACAACAAAATCAGAATCCCGGCTGAATTCAGCGGCTCCGTAAATAATACAGGCCTGGCCGCCGATCAATAAGCACTTAACGTGGTGTTTCTTTAAAGTAGAAAGGACTTTGAGGATCGGGTTCGGGGTCAAGATTTCCTCCTAAAGCAATATAGAATTTCCACAATTTAGCTGTTTCGGCCATCCTTTGGGCAGGGGTAAGGTTAAGCCATGCCTTCTCTTCGTCTATAAATTCTTCGGTTGATATTTTTTCCTTCTTTTTTTTCATAGCAAATATATTGTAGCTTATATCCGTAAAGGTTGCAAGATTACTTTGAAATTTGAATTTATAAAAGGCGCGTTCTTTAGAGAGGAATAAACCTTATTGGCATATACAGAAAATACAATAAATCTTTATTTTAGAAAAGGCAGGCTCCAGATGTTAAGAAACCCCTCTGCCCACTCTTTTTTAAACGTGTCTTTTTTCCCGTAAGTAGCCAACGCTTTCTGATATAGAGAATTCCGGGAATATCTCTTAGCTATTATTATATTCCCTTTATACAACTTCAAAGTTATCTTTCCCGATAACCTCTCAGAAACCTTATCGATAAACTTATCTAATGCCTGTTTTAAACCCGAATACCACATACCCTGATAGACAAGCTGGCTATATTTTAAGGCGGCTGTTTCTTTAAACTGTAAGGTTTCTTTATCCAAAACCAGGTTTTCAAGTTCTCTTAGAGCCGTATATAAAACCCATGCCGCCGGAGCTTCATAGACTTCCCGCGATTGTATGCCTACTGTCCTGTCCTCGATTAAATCCGTCCTGCCGATACCGTGTTTAGCGGCTGTCTTATTCAAATATTCAATAATATCCACCAGTTCTTTTTTATTGCCGTTAACCTTCACAGGCCTGCCCTGGTTAAACTCTATCTCTAAATATTCTGGTTTACGCGCAGCTTGTTCAATACTTTTAGTCAAAATAAAAGCATCCTCTGGTGGTTCGTTATCTAAATCTTCCAATATTCCTGCTTCTATACTGACCCCCCATATATTCTTATCTATGCTATAAGGCTTAGCTTTTGTGGTTTTAATAGGCAATTTCTGCTTCTTTGCATATTCAATTTCAGATTCCCGGGAAGTTAACTCCCATTCTCTCAATGGAGCAATTATCTTAAGCCTGGAAGAAAGAGTCCGGATAGATGTTTCTATTCTAACCTGGTCGTTACCCTTAGCCGTACAGCCGTGGGCTACGAATCCGGCTTTATCTTTTTTCGCGGTATCAACTAAATATTTTGCTATTAACGGCCTGCCTAAAGCTGTACTTAATAAGTACTTCTTTTCATACTCGGCTCCTGCCTTTAAAGCCGGTAAAATAAAATCAGAACTAAACTCAGCCCTTAAATCCTTTACATATATTTTATCGGCACCACTTTTGAGTGCTTTCCTTTTTAATTCTTCCGGTTTAAATTCGCTCCCCAGATTAGCCGAAAAACATATGACTTTATACCCTTTACTCTTAAGCCAGGGTATACAACATGAGGTATCCAATCCGCCCGAATACGCCAGTACTACTTTTTTCATTATTTCACTGCTCTCCTATTTTAAGCTTAACCGATTTGCTCCATTAGGATTATGGATTATGAGGTAAGCGTTAAGTGCAGATTCTATCACCTACCACTTAGAATTGACCAAGCAATTTAACCAAAATTGCCTTCTGCACATACAACCTATTCTCTGCCTGTTCAAATACAATCGAATTATCAGAATCGATAACTTCATCGGTAATCTCATCGCCTCTGTGCGCCGGCAGGCAATGCATAACCAGACAATCTTTCTCAGCAAGGCTCAAAATGTCGCTATTAATTTGAAACTCTCTGAAAGCTTGCATCCTCTCCCGGCTTTCAGCCTCTTTGCCCATAGACACCCACACATCGGTATATAAAATACTGCTATCCTCAACCGTAGTTTTAATATCATTGGATACCTTAACCTTTGCACCGGTTTCAGCCGCTATCTCTTCGGTCTGGCTGATTATTGCTTTATCCGGTTCAAAGCCTTCGGGTACAGCTATAAAAAGCTCGGCTCCTAATTTAGCGCAGCCAAACATCAATGAATGACAAACATTATCACCATCGCCTACAAAAGCTATTTTTATATCTTTAAAATTATTTTTTTTCTTATAAATAGTGTACAAATCACTTAACGCCTGAGCCGGATGGAGAAGGTCAGTAAGCCCGTTAATCACAGCTACATTAGATTCCTCAGCAAATGTTATAAGTGTATTGTGTGAAAACGTCCTTAATATGACCCCGTCCAAATATCTTGAAAGCGTCTTTGCCGCATCGCCGACCGATTCTCTTTTACCCAATTGTACTTCCTGCGGAGATAGATATATTGGATATCCTCCCAACTGATATATACCGGCTTCGAAAGATACTCTCGTCCTTAACGACGGCTTTTCAAAAAGAAGGCCTATACACCTCTTATTTAATGACTGTTTGAACTTTCCGGGATTATTTTTAACCTCTTCTGCCAGGCTAAAAATATCCATTATTTCTTGTCTTGACAAATCTTTTAATGAAATAAAATCTTTATCCATATTTCTGCCTGTTGAAATCCGATAAGGCTTTTTCCAAAATAATCAAACCTTTCGATAATATGCCCTGCGGGATATTTAACGCCGGCATAATCCTTAATACTGTTTTATGGGTGCTATTGACGATTAACTTCTTTTCAAAACACACATCAAATACCGGTTTACTGTCTATATTTAGATCCACAGCCCACATCAAGCCAGCACCTCTTATTTCTCTTATAATACCAAATTTATCTTTAAATTCAGTAAGTTTTTTCTCCAGATACCTGCCGCGTTTTTTTACATTATTCAAAATCTTTTCTTCTTTTATTACCTTAAAAACTTCTAAAGCTACTCTGGAAGCCAAAGGGCTGCCGCCAAAAGTCGATGCATGCAACCCCGGGCTTAACAGATACTTATATTTATCACTTACTACAAATGCTGAAACCGGAAACCCTGCTCCTAACCCTTTAGACACAGCAAAAAGATCAGGCTCAACACCCAGGTTTTGAAAACAAAACATCGAACCTGTTCGGCCCATCCCGGTCTGCACTTCATCGAATATTAAAATTATCTTCTTTCTATCACATAATCGCCTAACTTTTCTAAAATAATCTTTGGAGGCAACATTAACCCCGCCTTCACCTTGAATAGGTTCCAGAATGATTGCTGCGGTTTTTTTACTAATCTTTTTCTTCAAACTATCGAAACTTCCGAAATCGGCTACTTTAATATTACGCAACAAAGGCCTGAAAGGTTTCTGATATTTTTCTTGAGCCGTTACCGATACTGCCCCTATAGTCCTGCCGTGAAAAGAATTTTTCATGCAGATAATCTCCGGCCTACCCACCCTATTTGCATAAGCTTTTGCTGCCTTTATAGTTCCTTCTACGGCCTCGGCTCCGGAATTAGCGAAAAAAACTCTGCCTTTAAAAGAGGTCTTTATAATCTCTTTTGCCAAAAGGCCCTGATAAGCATTATATAGATTATTGGGAATGTGAATGAGTTTTTTCGACTGTTCGCACAACACCTTACTAATCCGGATATGCGAATGTCCCAATATAGATACCCCCCAACCGGGAAAAAGGTCGAGATATTTGTTCCCCTTTTCGTCCCAGAGGTAACTGCCTTTACCCCTGACAAAGTTAGGCCCTGTCCGGGTGTAAGTATTTAATACGTATTGTTTAAATAGTTTTTTAGTATCCACCTAGCTTCTCTCCTCTAACTTCTGACTTCTTTATTACCTAACAATCTCAGTACCTATCCCTCTATTAG
>CAZBZJ010000059.1:0-1992 GCA_964496355.1 uncultured Planctomycetia bacterium
CTTCAAACAGAATAGTTTTTCCTATATCGGTAGAACCTGTAACTTTGAAATACACTATCGTTAAGGCTAAAACTCCGGATAATGCAAAGATTACAAACTGTCTATTAATATGTAAAAAACGTGCGGCTAATAAAGACCCCGAACAACCTAAAAAGGCTACTATAATAAAAAATAATACAAGATAAGGTATATATACCACCGAATAGATAAAATCCACCCCGGCTACTTTACAATAGCTGAATATAAACAACGCCATTCCTAAGAAAGGTATCCAGCAGGATAAAATAAGCGCTTCCCAAAATTTAGCCAGCCCCAGCCTTTCTATCTTTAGCGGCATACTAATATAGTTTTGAGTCTCCTCATTCCTGAAACTAAGGTTGAAAAATAGCACGCCGCAACTTAATAACACCATAAAAAATAGTACCGAGAATATGATATAGAACAATTTCCGTAAGATAAGCGTTCCTAATCCGCCTAAAGAATTCAAAAATGAAAACCCTTCTACAAATATAAAGTATATACCGGCAATAAATCCTGCTATTAATAAAGATGTGGATATCAATTTTAAAGGACGGCTCCTCCAGCCCTCTGCTAAAGTATTTTTTAAAAATAAAAACCGTAATTTGAAAAAAATATCCATATTTTAAGTAAGCCTTAAAAATATATCTTCTAGCTTTTGTAAAGATACTTTCCTGCGTAATTCATCTAAAGTCCCTTCTACAATCAATTCCCCTTTATCTAAAATACCGATTCTATCGGCTAAATTTTCGGCAATCTCCAATATATGGGTCGACATAAGTATGGTGTTTCCGGATTGAGTATGGCCTTTAAGAAGAGTTTTTAAAGTTTTTATGCTTTGCGGGTCTAAGCCCACAAACGGTTCGTCTATTAATAAAATCTTCGGAGAATGGATAAAATTAGCTATATACGATACCCGTTGTTTCATTCCGTGTGAAAGGCTCTTTATGAGCTGGTGCTTTTTATCGGTAAAGTTAAAGGCGTTTAAATAATATCCGATCTTTTCGGTTAATTCCTTCCTCTCTACATCAAAAATACTGCCTATAAAGTCCAGAAACTCGTATACCGTGAGATTATCATACAAAAAAGGTGTTTCCGGAATCAGGCCCAGATGTTGTTTAACTGTATGGAATTCTTTGCTAATATCTTTATTTAGAATATTTATTACACCTTTCGAAGGTTTAAGCAGGCCGGAAAGAAGTTTGAGTGTAGTGGTTTTACCTGCGCCGTTAGGGCCTAATAAACAATAGAATTCACCGCTATTAATATTTAAAGTTATATCCTTTAAGGCCGTAAACCGGCCGAATTTTTTTTCTACTCTTGATAAGCTAATCATTATTGGTACCCTCCTATTTTATTGTGCAGGGGAAATTTTTTTTAACTCGGATAGACTCTGCGTAATTACTCCTTCCGGTATATTCAACAAGGCCGATAAATCCCGTATTGTTAAAGGCCTCAAATCAGAGATTGCTTGTATAGAACCCCGCCTTACAATTTCTAAACCGGAAAATTCCGCTTTCAGTATCAACCCTTCAGGATTAGTATATATTACTCCTTGTATGCCTCTTATATCTACCAGCGATTTATTTACAGAAAACATTTCTCCGCCAAGAACAATATCCACTTTACCTCTGTTATATATATGCACAGCCTCCTGAGAATCTAAAATAGGGTTGTAAATCTGTATACTTATCCTTCTGCCGGCAGGTATATAATTTGCCGGTAACCCGAAACCCAGCATGGCTTCCTTTTTAACAGCCACTTTACGGGATGAATCCTTATGAGGAGTACTAATATCCACCTTATAAGTATTGTCCGCTAAACGTTTTATATATTCCGACATTGAATAAACCGAAGAATCTAAAGATAAACTGGCAGCTTTTAACTTATACGATTTATCTAAAATTATTTTATGTTTCATAAAAACCTTTTCCGGCTTCCCAAAAATATTCATAGATAAAACAGTGCTGTTTT
>CAZBZJ010000059.1:2002-7086 GCA_964496355.1 uncultured Planctomycetia bacterium
AGATAGCCCCCGCCTTCTTGTATATCCCGCATTCTGATAAGGTAGCTCGAATAACCCACCGGTTTATCTTTAATTTTTATCTGGTACCAGGTATTTTTAACAAAAATATTTTGCGGTAAAAATTGCGAAAAACGGCGTATCTTTTTCAAACCGAAAAAGTTTTGATGGGTAAAGAACAGCCAGGCAAAAGATGAAAGAAACCAAACAACTAAAACTAATCCTGCTATTTTACGTTTTCTGTCCATAAATACGGCCGGCGAGTTTAAGAGCCTGGTGTTTTGTTTTGACCTTTCCTAAAGATTGGAGTTCATTAATGTTTTTCAGGATCTTGCCTACCAAAGGCGACGGCGGGATATTTAATGTCTTAATTATATCGTTACCCGTAACCAGTTTCTTTTTAGGCGGTTTTTTCTTCTCTTTGAAATATTCATCAATTAAAGAAAACATTATCCGTTCGTGGCTGCGCCTTTTCTTCAAATCTGTCAAAGGCCCGCGGGTTGCACGCCAATCGGCTAAAGATAATAAAAGAATGCCAATGGCATCAGCTCCAGCATCACGAAAATACCTGTATACAGCCCTTCGTGACGGCCGTTTAGTATCAGCTAAATAACCCGGCCTTAAATGGAGTAAAGTCAAGTGTTTAATGAACCCGGCCTCTTTACCGGAAAGGCGCAGCCTCTTACTGATATTATCCAGCATATCAGCACCGATTTTTTCATGAGCATGAAAAAGCGTCTTTTTTTCCTTTCGAACCATAGCTTTAGGTTTGCCTATATCGTGAAATAAACAAGCGAATTTTATGAGCTCAAGCCGGTTTCGGGATTGGGCTACTTCCTCAAACAGATATTTCTTTATATCTCTATTCTTTTGGACTCTGCGAATATATAAAGACTCAAAGCATTTCAAAGTCTCAACCGAATGGCCCCATACGTCCAAATGATGATAACCGGTCTTACCGATACCGCGCATAGGGTTTATCTGCGGAAAAAGCCGAGTGAATACAGAAGAATTATCCATATCTTTAATTAACCGGTAAGATCTGCCGTTTTTGAAAATTTTAAAAAGCTCTTCGGAAATACGTTCGGGTGATATTTCAGAGAGTAAATGCTTATATTTTTTTATCAGCTCTGCAGTCGAACGGCTAATTTTAAGGTTAAATTTAGCTTGTAGGCTGAAAGCCCGCATAATCCGTAAAGCATCGTCTCTAAAAGCTGCCTCAGAAACACAGCGAATAATACCTTTCTTTAAATCCTTTATCCCTGATTCGAAATCTATCAGTTTAAGGACAGGATAAGAATTTATATTTACTGCCAGAGTATTAATAGTAAAATCCCTTTTTTTTATATCTTCCCGGAAAGGTTTTTTTCTGAATGCACTAAAATCATAGTTAATTATTTCGTCTTTCTTTTTCTTAACTACTCTAATATTACGTAATACTTTATCCAGAATTACTATCCTGCCCTTTATCTGATTTGCGAACTCCTGAACGAACTTCTCAACATTATTTTCTACCGCGAAATCAAAATCGGGTTTCTGTATACCGCCGGCCAGGAATAGGTCCCTTAAAACCCCGCCCACCAGATAGACTTCAACATCCTGCTTCTTAGCAATCTTTTTTATTTTGCTAAGGTAGGGTATCTTCTTTATTTCTTTAAGATTTAACCTGTCCATTTTGAGCTGTTATATTGTACTACCTTTGCAGAATATTTACAACCGCCGCAGAATATACACTTTAGAGCACTAAGGGATATGGATTAAGCGGTATGGATTAGGGAAATTTCACTTAATCCTTACCACTTACCCCTTGTCCCTTTGGGGAACGTCCCCAAAGGGGCACCCTACAAAACCGCAGGACGTGGATACACAAGAATAATATGATTAAATCAGCGACAATCTGTTAAAAAAATCAGCGCTAATCAGCGTTTTCAATTAAAGGTTGGGGTTGGAATAGGAAGATTTGTCTAATATAGTATCATCAATAAATATAGCAGCGTTTGCCCTTACGGCTAAAGCGATACTGTCGGAAGGACGGGCGTCTATCCTCTTCTCACCGTTACCGTTAGTTTTAATACAAAGTTTCGCATAAAATGTGCCATTCTCCAGTTTATCAACTTCTATACGGTTTAATTCCGCGCCTAACCCCTCAATGACCGATTTGAGAAGGTCATGGGTAAGCGGCCGGGGCGGTAGAAATCCTGAAAATTTCATTCTGATTGCAGAAGCTTCGTTTATACCAATTACAATGGGCAATAAACGAGAGCCTTCTTTCTCTTTAAGAACGACTACTTGTTCTTGAGACTTTTCGTCAATTATTATTTTAAAAACCTCGCATTCTACCATAAAACTATATCTTTTTCTTTTTACCTAAAAACCCTCTCAACTCTTTCATAAACTCATTTACATCTTTGAACTGGCGGTAAACCGAAGCAAACCTTACATAAGCTACTCCGTCCAGTTTAAAGAGGCGTGCTATCACCATCTCGCCGATTAGTTTTGAATCTATTTCTTTAGCATCGCGTTTTTGGACTTCTTTTTCGACTTCGTTAACTAACGATTCTATTTGCGCTATGCTTACAGGGCGTTTCTGGCAAGCTTTAGTCACACCCTCTAAAATCTTGATCCGGTTGAAAGGTTCACGCCGGCCGTCTTTCTTTATAACCATAATGGGAACCCGTTCTACATATTCGTAAGTGGTAAACCGTTTGGCACATTTTAAACATTCTCTGCGCCTTCGTATAGAAGAGTCGTCTTGAGTAGACCGGGAATCGATGACTTTATCTTCTTTGTATCCGCAGAATGGACACTTCATAGTTCACCTCAATTAAGTCACTAAAATGTCTAATTGCTCTAATTAACCTAATGTCTAATCAACCCATTCGACTACGCTCAGGGTTGATACTTAGTATACTCGAAGTATCAAATCCCAAATTATGGAAAAATTCCAAATAACAAATTTCAAATCCCAGATAAAATCAAACTCCAATTTTCGAAATTCCAAACAGGATTTCTTTGTTTTGGAATTTGGATATTGGAGTTTATTTGTAATTTGGTGCTTGTGATTTGTAGTTTTAGTAATTGTGTCATTGGAATTTAATTAGGTCAATTAGAAATTTGTCATTAATAGATTAACCGCTTTTACCACTCTTTATTTTGCGTACTTTTATCCCGGCTTCTTTTAAGAAGTCACGGGCCATCTTATCGGGATATTCGCCTTCAATAACAACTTCTTTTACACCGGCATTAATTATCATTTTAGCACAAATAATACAAGGCGTCACTGTTACATATAAACCCGCGTCTTTAACTGACACTCCGTGTAAGGCCGCCTGTAACAATACATTCTGTTCTGCGTGTAAGCCCCGGCATAACTCATGGCGCTGACCGGAAGGCACTTTCAGTTTTTCTCTAAGACAACCGGTAACTTCACAATGCTTAATACCGGCTGGAGCCCCATTGTACCCTGTAGCTAATATTCTTTTATCTTTGACTAATACTGCTCCCACTTTTCGGCGCAAACAAGTCGATCTTTGAGATACTAACCTGGCTATACCGATAAAATATTCATCCCAACTAGGCCGGGATATCTTAGAAGGTTTAGGTTTAGGTTTAGGTTTAGGTTTAGGTTTAGGTTTAGGTTTCACTTGGATCTATATGTTGATCTGCGGATATAACGGAAATTTCCTGGTGATTTTTAATACTTTTTCTCTCAACTTCTCATGGATGCCGGTATCCTGAGGATTAACCAAACAATCATATATTATTTGTGATATCTCGGTTATCTGGCCAACGCCTATGCCTCTGGTAGTAATGGCCGGAGTTCCTATTCTTATCCCACTGGTCACCATTGGCGATTTAGGGTCATAGGGTATAAGATTTTTATTGACGGTTATACAAATATTTTCCAACAGGCCGGAAGCGTTTTTACCGGTAACGTTTATATCTCTTAAGTCTAAAAGCAATAAATGCGTATTCGAACCTTTAGAAACCACACGTAACCCTAATCTGGAAAATTCCTGACAAAACTTTTTGGTATTATCAACTATATTTTTTTGATATGTTTTAAATTCGGGAGTACTCGCTTCTTTAAATGCTACGGCTTTAGCTGCTATAGTGTGCATTAAAGGCCCGCCTTGTATACCGGGAAAAACCGATGTATTAAGTTTTTTAGCATAATCTTTCTTAGCTAAGATAAACCCTCCGCGCGGGCCTCTTAAGGTTTTATGCGTAGTAGCCGTAACAAAATCGGCGTATGGACAGGGATTAGGATGTAACCCGGCAGCAACTAATCCGGCAAAATGCGCCATATCAACCAATAAAAAAGCGCCGCATTTATCGGCAATATTTCTAAACCTTTTTATATCGATTACCCTGGGATAAGCTGAAGCTCCGGCTATTATAAGTCTGGGTCTATGTTTTTTAGCTAACTCTTCTAACTGATTATAATCAATCTGTTCGGTATCTTTATCTACTCCGTAGGATATCACTTTATAAAATTTACCGGAAAAGTTTAAAGGATGGCCGTGAGATAGATGGCCGCCGCAAGCTAGATCCATAGCCATTATAGTATCGCCCACTTCTAAAACGGAAAACATTACAGCCATATTAGCCTGCGTGCCCGAATGCGGCTGGACATTAGCATATTCGGAACCAAAAAGTTTGTTTACCCGTTCTTTAGCTACAGTCTCCGCATCATCGACGAATTCACATCCGCCATACCATCTGGCCTGCGGATAACCTTCGGCATACTTATTAGTTAAAGGCGACCCTTGTGCCTGAAGTATTGCGATAGAAGTAAAATTTTCGGAAGCTATCAACTCCAAATTATTACGCTGGCGTAAAATCTCGTTTTTTATAGCCGCGAAAATTTGTGGGTCTTGTTTTTTTAAATAATCAAAGTTCATATCCTTGTTCTATTTTTTTTATTTCTTCTATACGCCGGTTATGGCGGCCTGCTTCAAACTCTGTTTTTAACCACACGCTAACCAAACGTTTAGCATAATCGGTTTTAACAAAATCATCGCCCAAAACCAAGACATTCGAATCATTATGTAACCGTGAGAATTTTGCGCCTTTGATATTATGGA
>CAZBZJ010000060.1:0-7043 GCA_964496355.1 uncultured Planctomycetia bacterium
CGCCTGGCGGATTCCCGGGACTGTTTTACACGACTGGAAGAGATTCGGAAAATTAAAGTTCGAAGAGGTTTTTAAAAACTCCAGTAACATTGGCGTAGCAAAGATCGCCGATATATTGGGGGTTGATATTATTTTTAAGTATATAGATAAATTTGGATTCGGAAGAAGAACCGGAATCGATCTGCCGGGTGAGAGTGCCGGGCTTGTTAAACCGCTTTCATCCTGGTCAAAAACGTCTCAGTATATAATTCCGATAGGCCAGGAAGTTGCCGTAAACTTGATTCAACTAGTCAAAGCTTTTGGAGCAATTGCAAACGGAGGATTTCTGGTTACCCCCAGAGTAGCCGATAAGATAGTAGATGTTAATGGCGTTTTAGTAAAGAGAATTCAACCGGGTAAGAAACAAAGAATCTTACAGGAAAAAGTCGCTCATTCTGTTAAACAAATTCTTTATAAAGTTGCTGATGAAGGTACGGGAAAGCGTGCTAAAATAGAGGGTGTCAGTATTGCCGGAAAGACAGGGACTGCTCAGAAGGTTTCACCCGGTGGCGGATATTCTCATCGCGATTATTATGCGACGTTTGTCGGCTTCTTTCCGGTTGATAACCCCAAATATGTAATCGGAGTTGTAATTGATGAACCCAGGACTTATCATTATGGCGGGATGATAGCAGCTCCTTTATTCAAGAAGATAGGAGAGAAGATCGTCGAGTATAAGGGGCTGCGTAGAGAATGAGGAGTAGGGTTCAGGCATACCTGAACCTCTGTTATCTATCACGTTCCGCAGAATGTAGGGAGTAGGAAGTAGATGTTACTGAGGCAGATACTTAAAAGGATACCGCATAAAGAGGTAATAGGGGATAACCTTAATCAAAATATTGAGAGTGCCAGTTCGGATTCCAGGCTGGTATTCAATAACAGCATATTTCTGCTTAGAAAAGGCGAGAAATACGACGGTTTTGATTTTATCCCGCAGGTAAAAAAGAAAGCCTCTTGTTTTATAGGTTCTGTCACAGAAGCGCAAAGGGCCCGGGATATTTATAAAAAAAACCCTGAAAAGGTTTTTGTCCTGGTCGAGGATATAAACCGTACCGCGGATATACTAAGTAAGGTTTTATTTAAGGCTATAAAGAATCTAAAGGTTATAGGCGTTACCGGCACCAATGGAAAGACTACGGTCGCATATTTGATAAATAAGATACTTAATGACAGGGGTTTTGCCTCTGCGCTGCTGAGCACTGTAAGTTACAACTGGCTTCATTACAAGGTTCCTTCCTTTATGACGACTCTGGATAATTTTATGCTTAAGTCTGTGCTTGGCCGTATGTACAGAAAGGGAGTTAAGTATGTTATAACTGAGGTTTCTTCTCACGGTTTAGTGCAGGACAGGTTAAAAGATATATGCCTTTTAAGAGCGGTTTTTACTAATCTTTCTCAGGAACACCTGGATTTTCACAAGAATATGAAAAATTATTTTAGTGCTAAACGGCGCATATTCAGATTGGTTGATAATAAAAAAGGTAAAGCTGTTATAAATATCGACGATAAATACGGAGATAAACTATTCAATTCTCTTAAAATACCGGGATTGAGCTTTAGTATAAATAAACCTGCCGATTATAAAGCAAGAGCTTACCGTTTTGAAAAGAATAAACTGGAATTTCTAATGGCTGTTCGAAAAAAAGATTATCTAGTTAAAGCTTATCTTTTAGGCGAGTTTAACATTTATAATATCCTGGCCGCTATTGCCTGTTGTGATTCTCTAAAGATCGGTATGAATAATATTGTTCGTTCGATAGCTTCATTTCGTCCTCCTTTAGGAAGGTTAGAAGAAGTTACCGATTCTGTATATATCGATTATGCTCATACTCCGCAGGCGTTAAAACATGCGATTTCAGCTCTGAGGTTTGCTAAATTCAGTAAAATCATTGTTGTTTTCGGATGCGGAGGTGACCGCGATAAATCCAAACGGCCTCAAATGGGGCGGATAGTGTGTAATAACGCTGATTTTGGTATAATAACTTCGGATAATCCCCGTTCGGAGGATCCGCTAAAGATTTGTAAACAGATAGAAAAAGGGATTAAAACCCGTAATTATAAGGTAATCGTTGACAGGCGCAAAGCTATAAAAGAAGCTGTAAAGATGAAAAAAAACAAAAAAGATACGGCTGTACTTATAGCTGGCAAAGGGCACGAGGATTACCAGATATTCAGGGATAAGACTATACATTTTAGTGATAAGCAAGTAGTCAGGCAGTTTGTAGGTCAGAAGTCAGATTCTCCCACCGCGTAGGTGGGAATTTCCCACCTACGCGGTGGGAAGGGTGGATATGTTTGGATTAAGTACAGAAGAGATTATAAGAGCTGTAAAACCTAAGAGATTTATTCACAAAGAACGGTTGCCGGAGAATATTCTCGGCATATCTTTGGATACCCGCACAATTAAGAAAGGCGAGGCGTTTATAGCTCTGAAAGGCAAGAATTTTGACGCCCATAATTATTTAGATAAAGCCAGCCGTAAAGAAGCCGCATTCCTGATAGCCGGACACATACCCTTGAATTTACCAAAAGCGGCCAACGCGCCGGTGGTAGTAGTAAAAGATACTGCCATAGCTTTAGGTAATATAGCAAAAAGCTTAAGAAGCAAGTATAAACCGCGAGTTTGTGGAATAACCGGCTCTTTGGGCAAGACCACCACCAAGGATATGATAGCCCATATTTTAAGAGATGAGCCTAATATGATTAAAAACAAAGCCTCTGAAAATAACCATATCGGGTTACCAAAGACGCTTCTGGGTTTAAATGGTTATAATAAGGTATATATATTAGAGTTAGGAACCAACCACTTTGGCGAGATAGCCTATTTAGCTGATATCAGTAAACCGGATATTACAGTTTTAACCTGTATAGGGAATGTGCATCTTGAACATTTCAAAGATAAAAAAGGCGTATTTGAAGAAAAAAGTTCGGTATTTAGAGTCAATCCTTCGGTTCAGGCCGTCCTTAATGCTGATGATCCCTTTACTCGAAGGGTAAAAATCAAGACAAAACCGATATATTTCGGCAGAGGAAAGTCCAATGACATATACTTTGATTTTGTCCGGCGCCGAAAGGGTTCTATTGATTTTAATATTAATTCCCAATATAAATTAAATCTCCGGACTTTAGGTTTTTTTAATATCTATAATGCAATGGCAGCTTTAGGGGGTTGTTTGGCGCTGGGAAAAGGGCTAAAAGAATCAGTTAGTAAACTATCTGATTTTAAGTTTGCCTCTATGCGGATGGAACCTCAAACAGTAGGAGGCATAACTTTTATTAATGATGCTTATAACTCTAATCCTCAGGCGTTAAGAGAAGCCCTGGATAGCCTGAGATATTTTGAATCTAAACGTAAAGTCGGCGTTTTAGCCGACATGCTGGAGTTAGGCGGCAGGGCAGTTTCTTTCCATAAGGATGCCGTAAGGCAGGCATACAGTTCAGGGTTAGATTATATAATTTTTGTAGGCGAACAGATGATAAAAGCAAGCCGCCAAGAAAAAGCAGCCGGCAATAAACCGGAAATTTTCTACGCTGAAGATATAAAGACTGCAAAATCTATTCTTCATAAGATAATAAGGAAAGGCGACCTGGTATTTATTAAAGGCTCCCGGAATTTTCGGTTAGAAAAATTAATACCTATCAGAAGAATCGATAAATAGAGCGTTTTATTACGCCTCTAAATATTAATTGCGGCCTGGAAATATCCGTAAAGTTACATTTGAGGTCAGACCTGAAATGTAACTTTACGGAATAAAGCCTTGACATGATAAGGGGATTTTTTGTAGAATAACTGTAATAACTGCTATAACTGTACTAACTGGGTATAATGGAAATAATGAGATGATAAGCGGCGAGATTTTAACAGTAGAAGATGTATGTGAATATTTGAGAATCCCCCGGTCTACCCTGTATAAGTTAGCCCGGGATAAGAAGATACCGGCTTTTCGGGTTGGTAAACACTGGCGGTTTAAAAAAGAGAAGATTGAAAAATGGCTGGAGGAAGAACAGCCTGGATAATATTTTAGGATATATAAAATGATCAATAACCGGAATATAAATAAATCACAAACTCTAAGCACCAAATTACAGATAAATTCCAATATCCAAGTTCCAAAACAAAGAAATCCTGTTTGGGATTTCGAAAATTGAGATTTGGAGCTTATTTGATATTTGGAATTTGTTGTTTGGACTTTTTCCATCATTTGTGGTTTAGGTCAATTAGAGCAATTAGAAATTCAGATATGTGGTACTGGATATTAAGAGTTATATTAATATTTTTATTAAGGCCGTATTTCCGGCTTGAGGTCAAGGGTAAACACAATATCCCAAAAAAAACAAATTTTATAATAGTTGCTAACCATGCCAGTTTTGTAGACCCTTTAGTTGCTATAGCGGCTGTTCCCAGAAAGATTTATTGTGTAGCATCCAGATTTTTATATAAGATGTGGTGGATAAGCTGGTTCTTGATATTGACCGAGACTTTTCCCAGTGGCCGGTCTTCTATAAAAGCACTGGAATTAGTGGAAAAAAATAGAAATGTAGGATTGTTTCCCGAAGGCGGATGTACACGTGACGGCAGGCTCAGGAAATTCCGGCGGGGTGCGGCTCTTTTAGCTTTAAAGACCGGCAGGCCTATATTACCCTGTGCTATTTTAGGTACTTTCCGGGCCTTACCGGTGACTGAGTATGTTCCGAAACCGCTTAAGATAAAGGTAAAAATCGGCAAGCCTATATACTTATTGAAAGAATTTGATGAGACTATTGATGATATATACTTACAGGAAGGAGTATTCGCTATGAGAAATAGTATAGAGGAGATGATCGATGCCGGATAGAAAACAGGTTAATATCAATATATCCCGGGTTATCCCGGCTGAGGAATGGCGGGTAGTAAGGCTGGTTACCCGGGTTGATAAGTTTCCCGCTTACATTCCCTGTGTTAAAGAAGCCAGTATTTTAAAAAGAAGCCGTAATAAAATAAAAACCAAATGGCGTATCGAAGTTAATAAGGTCCCAATTAGCTGGGTTGAAGAGGATGAGCTTAACCTTAAAAAACACAGAATAAATTTCCGGTCTACCGAAGGTGATTTGGAAGAATTCTCCGGTGAATGGAGTTTTGAATCTTGTAAAGAGGGTATACGGGTAAATATATCTATTTATGTTAAAGTTAACCTTCCGGCAATCGACGCTTTTGCTCAAGAGTATGTAGAGCAGATAGTCCGGCGTAGTTTTACTGCTATATTAGAAGGTGTTGAACGCAGGCTTATATCCAGCCGGTATAAAAGTTATAGAAATGGCGCGACCGCAAAGATTGCCGGATTTGGCGTAATTACCCATTTTTACAATTTCAAACATCTGCAGAGGAGTTTATCGGTACTTAACCCCGACTTTAAGGTGCCTTCCGAAGAGTTTGTCTACAGCCTTTTTGGCCTGACTCCGTCGTTTAAACTAGTTGATATAGATAATTTTAAATCTGCCCGCGGAAAGTCAGTAAGCGGCTGTTTTATAATGGCAGCTTTTGTTCCGGAGATGTTGAAGAAAGATTTGTGGGGAGTCTTTTCGAAAGTGGTTAAAGCTTGTAAGATTGCCGAAAAACGCGGCGTAGGGGTGGTAAGCCTGGGCGGGATTACTTCTACTATAGAAGAAAAGGTGGACGCTAATATTGCGAATCAGGTCGAGGTGCCGGTTACAACCGGAAATACTTTTACCTGCGCTATGGTTATAGACGGCGTTACCAAAGCAGTTAGTATGGCGGGGTTAGATTTAGGCGGGCTAAAATTAACCATAGTGGGCGGTGCAGGAGATATAGGTACTGGTTGTGCGCGTGCGTTTGCCGGTAAAGTAAAAAAAATGATTCTATCTGACCCCGATAAAAGAAACTTAAAATATATAAGAAAGGAACTGGCTAAAAAATATAAATGCAGGGCAGATATCACTACTAATGACAGAGCGGCAGTCAAAGATGCCGATGTAGTTATTACAGCTGCAAGTGTGCCTGAGGCGTTTCTCGATATTAACTGGTTTAAGCCGGGGGCAGTTGTCTGTGATGTAGGATACCCTAAAAATGTTTCCTACGGCCAGCCTGAACGCAGCGATGTATTTATCTTTGCCGGAGGGTTAACTCAAATGCCCGACTCTATACATTTGCCGGTTGATATGGGGTTGCCTGCACCGGATATTATGTACGGATGTTTTGCTGAGTCTATAATTTTAGCTCTGGAGAAACATTACGAAAGTTTTAACCTGGGAAAACGAAATATTATTCCGGATAAGATATATCAAATCCAATCTTTAGGGAGAAAACATGGATTCAATACGGCAGATTTTCATTGGGGCAATAAGAAGCTCGATCCGGATAAAATAAAAAATATAAGAAAGGAGATAAATGGATAATAATAGCAGCTTTGCCTTTTTAGTTCATCCCCCTGAAATTAAGGATGTCGCAAAAAAATTTCCGGTTGCGAGATTTGTACCTTCGTTTTTGGTAAGAAAAATAATCAAGTTTTTGCCTCCTTTATTCGGTGCATCCATAACAGGCTTTAAATTATCCGATGGTAGAGAGGTTAAAGGAGCAGTGATAATTTGTCCGTTGACAGCCCAGCAGTTGGTGGATAACCCGGAATTAGGCAGGAAAAAAGTTTTGCAGTCTGTTAAATTTGCTGAAAAGTTGGGATATAAATATATAGGTTTGGGAGCATTTACTTCGATAGTAACGGATGGAGGCGAGTATCTTTTAGATAAAATAAATATAAACATAACTACCGGTAATGCATATGCTGCCGCATTAGCTATAGAAAATCTAAATGAGGCGGCTAAAAGGATAAATTTAAACTTAGAAGAATCAGCCTTAGCTGTTGTGGGAGCCGGCGGGTCTGTAGGGTCGGCGTGTGCGAAAATCCTTGCTTCTAGAGTTAAGAGAATACTTCTTATCGATAAGAGGCAGGAAGACTTAAAGAGCATAGAGGATGATGTGCGCCAGGCTAACCCTAAGGTGGAGGCTAAAG
>CAZBZJ010000061.1:0-6975 GCA_964496355.1 uncultured Planctomycetia bacterium
CAACCCTTATGCTGTATCGCCTTTTTTGTTCAGGCTGCCGCATAAAGGGCATTTACTAATTGGATAATCGGTACTTAAAAAATATGTATATGTGCATATTTTGCACTGCCGGATTATCTTACGGTCAATATAAAAGCTTTCCAGCCCGAAAGACAACCGGCATAAGAACCAGCTTGAAAAAAAGACTGTCAGCCAAAATAATATATATACCCCTATAAACGCCGATAATGATACTATTATCATTTTATCTCAACTTCTATATCTTTCCAATAATAATTTTCTTGCGCAGGCAGGACTAACCCCCTTACCTTTTCTTCCAAATTACAGCGCAGAAAAAAAGTGCCTTCAAAATCCTTCTTCTGAGCACTTACCACTCTGCCCCGGGGAGAAACCAGCACCTTTATTCTCATTCGGTTCTTTTTAGTAAACCTTTCCGGGACAATTGGTTGTCCGTTAAGTAAAAATGGCGGCTCAATAAAAATATCATTTTTATTTATCGCAAATTTATATATATTTCTTCCGTTAATTTCAAACGATAATTTATCCGCGCGGGGTTTATCTCTACTATTAGATTTCATATTTATTTTACCGAAATATACCTGATCCGGCTTGTGCGCAGGTATGATAAATTCATCGTTACCGGAAGATAAGGCCAGTTTAACTGTATTTTTCTGGTTTAAAAAATCCGGCACCTCGCCCCAGGAATAGAGAAAAAAATTTTCATCGCGGTAAACCAGCTCAGGCTGAATAAAACACCACAGCCCTATATGTAAAAGTACGGATACCGTTAAAAGGCAGACTAATCTATTTCTCCACATGAGTAGTGGCTATATTTACATGCTTCAATCCAGCTTTCTTACATATATCCCAAATCTCAACCGCTCTGCCTAAAGAAGAATATTTATCAGCCTTAATGAAGACCGATTCTATAGAATCCTTATTATTTTTAAAGAATTCTTCTATCTCCTTATCCGTAACTACCCTTCCATTAAGGTATACCACATCTTCCGAGGAAATAACCACAGTAACTCTGTTCGTTTTTAAGGCTTCCTGGGTAACCGTCTTTGGCAGATCAACCTTTATACCGGGCTTTACCATAAAACTGGAAGTAAGCATAAAAAATATAAGCAGAATGAACACCACGTCGATTAAAGGAGCTATATCAAACTGCCTTAACCCGAATTCCTCTTTTATGTGTTTACGAAACCTCATCGCCCACCTCTTGTATGACTAAATAATATAAAATCTCAAGCTCCAAACAACAAATCACAAATAAATTCCAAATTCTAACGGCCAAAACAAAAACATCTTGTTTGGAATCTGGAAATTGGAGATTATTTGATATTTGGAATTTGTAATTTCGAATTTCATAACTAGTAGTTTTCTTTCTGTTCCTCTAATATATTTATAAGGTCTGTTGAGCCTCTCTCCATCTCTAAGACCCGGAAATTTACTCTGCTCACAAAATAATTATAAGCTATATAAGAAGGAATAGCTACTACTAATCCAAAAGCGGTAGTCAATAAAGCTTCATAAATACCTTTAGCTAAATCTGCCGGGTTCACTATACCCAGGCTGGCGGTTTTTTCCTGAATAGTATAAAAACAATTGATTATGCCGGTAACAGTCCCTAACAACCCTAATAACGGAGAAATATGGGCTATAGTGGCTAAAAAGTTCAGATTTTTCTCTAACTTAGGTATTTCGTATAAAGAGACTTCTTCTATCATCTGCCGGATTACCTCCTTAGGCCGGTCATAATTGAGCAACCCTGTTTTTAAAGTATTGGTCAGAGGTGTTATCTTTTTTTCACACAATTCTATTGCTTCTTTAAACCTTGCGCGCCTTACAAAATCAGCAATCTCAGATAATAGTTTAGTAGAATTAACTTTAATCTTCAAAAAATACAAAGCCTTATCGATTATTATAGCCAAAGAGAATATAGAACTGATGACTATCGGCCACATTAACCAACCGCCCTTTAACAATAAATCAAACATTTCGAAACCTCCTCGATAAAAATGATAAATATAGGGTTATTCCTTGATTTTTATCGACCCCGAGACAACCTTGTCGAGGGGCGTATATTATCTATTATTAGGCTTATTCTTTTTACTGCCTGCTTGCGCCAGAGATTCATTCAATTCCTCTATCTTCTGCTTTGCATACTTGGCTTCTTCTACGCCCATATCAACTACCTTTGAATAATACTTCTTTGCTTCTTTGAAATCTTCTTTCTTCTCGTATAATTTGGCAATATGAAGGTAAGCCTTTACGATGAACTTTTCTTCGTCCGGATACATATATATGACGTCGAAATAACTTTTAATCGCGTCTTCTGAATTACCCGTCTTTTCCAAGACATATCCTTTATAAAAATAAAGCTCAACGGCACCATAGCCCTCCTCCTCAGCTAAAACGTAATTCTCATAAGCACGGGCATAATCTCCTTTATCCTCATATATCCTGGCTTTTTTAAAATAAAAAAGGGCCCTGGATTCCGGGTATTTCTTTATTAATTTATCGCAGAGCTCTACAGCACTTTTAAAATTATGCTCATCAAGCAAAAATTCGATATATGTCAGGTTTGTCTGGATATCAATATCTTTAGAGACTGAAACCGTACGGTTTTTATTTAAAACAGCTTTAGCTTCTGCAAATTTTTCTTCCTGCCACAAAATTTCAGCCAAATTTAACCTTGCGTGGTAAGTATACCTATCCACGGGCAGATTATTTAAAATACGGCTATAAAATTCCTTAGCTTTAGTATAGTCTGCCTGCGTATGGTAGACCGTAGCTAAATAAAAGAGGGCTTTATTCTTCAAGCGGGAATCAGGGAATAGTTTCAGGAACCGTTCAAATGTATCTGCAGCTTGCCGGTACTCCTGCAGGTCGATAAAAAATACGCCTTTACGGATTTGAACTTTGGCTATGAAATCTTCGTTATCTGAAAATCTCTTATAAATGTTGTCGAAAACTCTTAAAACTTCGGGTTTATCCTCTCTTTCGGAATATACCTGTATTAAAAGAAGATACGCTTCTTTAAGATATTTGCTCTGGCTGTATTCTTCAATAAACGCTTTTAAAATATTTTCGGCTTCCTGTAAGTTTTGCAGATAAACATGCGACAAGGCCTTATAATATGTAGCCTCTTGTAAAAATTTAGACTCCGGGAAGTTGTCTTCAAGATTCCTAAAGGCCAATAAACTTGCTTCGAAATCATTCAGTTTCAACAAACACAGCCCGATTTGAAGCTGGATATAATCCGAATATAAATTATTGGGAAATTTTTTTAACGCCCCTTCGTAAATATCCAGAGCTTCGTTTACCTTGCCCGAATCTTGATAAACATCTGCAATGTTAATCTGAGCGCTCAACCGAACAACCGGTTCTTCGGAAAAAGCGGTAACTTTCTTAAAATAATCGATAGCGGTCTTATAATCTTCCATTTTAAGGTAACACCAGCCTAACCCCCTTAAAGATTCTTCCAGCAATTGAGGCTCTTTGACTTTATCTTCAATCAACTTCCTGTAATAAAATATCGCATCGTTTATCCTGCCCAGTTCATATAAAGATTCTGCTTTACCTAAATAGGCTTGATACATATATGCATTATCAGGATAATTATCTATTAAATCGGTAAAATAATCTCCTGCTTCTTTATATTCCTCCTTATTAAAATACAGGCTTGCTAAAGAATACATCCGGACGGCTCCGGATCTAACCTGTAAAAACCACTCTTCTGCTTTTTCGTAATCTTTCTTATCTAAGTAAATCCAGCCCAGCCCCCGATAAACAGAATCCTTAAGGCTTTCGTCTTTAGCAAACTGAATTGCCTTGCGATAATAGCCGATACTCGCCTCATAATCCTTAAAAAAATATTCAGTTTCTGCCAGATAAAAATATATATCTGCACGCCAGGAGCTGTTAGGAAATTCTTCTATCCAGGCAACAAGCAGCTCTTGCAACAGATGATATTCTTTAGCCTCATAATAATATTCGGCCAAAGCATAATAAGCGTTCTCCAAAAGCTCTTTGTCCGCATCTGCAGAAACAACCTCTTTTAAAATATCCTCGGCTTTTTTAGGCTGGCCTGATTCTAAATATGCCAACCCTAATGAATAACAGGCCCACCAGAATACGGTAGATTCCGGATATTCATTTTTAACCTTTTTGTAATATCCAGCAGCTTTTTCAACCTTTTTTGCCTGATAGTTTACCTTGCCCAGCCAGTATATAGACTCGGCTTTAATCTCGGTATCTAAAGGATTATTTATCAGCCCGGCCAGGACTTTTTCAGCCTCAGGAAACTCCTCACTGTAAAATAAACTTTTGGCTATATATAGTTTTGCTTCCTGGGCGCTCTGGCTGTCAGGATAATTCTCTATAAATTTTTCGAACAGCTTCTTGCTGGCATCATAGAATTCGTCATTAAAGGCTTTCTGAGCCACATAAAAGTCTTCCTCCTCCGCGGCAAAGAGCATACCGGCTGCACTGCTAAAAAAAAGTACGAAAAAAACAATTAATATCCTCAAAATTTTTTTCATTACGGATTACAGATTATTAATTACGGTTTGCGTATTGCGAGCTGTTGCCATACAATTATAAATTATAATCACCTGAACATCAACCGCATTTTATATTATCTTTTAATCAAAATATCTTCTTTGACTGCAGAAAAGAAATCCGGAAATATAACTATTCGATTTCACGCTCTGCACTATGCGCGGCGCCCTATGCGGCATTAAAGTTTTTCTTTCAGGAACCGGCCGGTATAAGAATCTTTATTCTTTGTTATTTCTTCGGGCGAACCCGCTGCTACTAAAAATCCGCCTTTATCGCCGCCTTCCGGCCCCAGGTCAATTATAAAATCAGCGCATTTTATAACGTCAAGGTTATGTTCAATAACCACAACAGTATTGCCTTTATCGACTAATTCACCTAAAACTTTTAATAATTTGCCCACTTCTTCAAAATGCAGCCCTGTTGTCGGTTCGTCTAAAATATATAGTGTTTTACCGGTAGACCTTTTACGTAGAAACTTGGATAATTTTACCCGCTGTGCTTCACCGCCCGACAAAGTCGTTGCAGCCTGGCCCAGACTAATATACCCTAATCCTACATTTTGTAAAGTTTTTAAAATATGACGTATGGAAGGTATATTCTCAAATAATTTCGCCGCTTCATCTACAGTCGATTCTAAAACATCAGCAATCGAATATCCCTTAAATTTAACTTCTAATGTTTCCTGGTTAAATCTTTTGCCTCCGCAAACTTCACATTCAACATAAACCGGCGGTAAAAAATGCATATCTATTTTCTTGACGCCTTCGCCTTTACAGCTTTGACAGCGCCCCGGTTCTATATTGAAACTAAACCGGCCCGGTTTAAACCCTCTCATCCGTGCCTGCGGCAATTTACTAAAAAGTGTCCGTATATGCGTATATACTCCTGTATAAGTAGCAGGATTAGAACGGGGAGTCCTGCCTATAGGCGACTGATCGACTATAATTATCTTATCTATCAATTCCTTATTCCGAATACTGCGGCAAGCTCCGGCATCTTTATGCGAATTATAGATAAACCGGTGCATATTCTTATAGAACACCTCTTTTACCAGAGTCGATTTACCCGACCCGGAAACTCCGCTTACACAGGTAAAAACCCCTATAGGTATTCTTACGTCAATATTTTTGAGGTTGTATTGCCTTGCTCCTTTAACAAAAAGATAGGGCTGCTTACGGTAGTCTCTACGCTTCTCAAAACGCGGGATAGACAACTGTCCGTTTAAATAACCTAAAGTAAGAAACCGGGCGTCTCTTTTTACGATTACCTTTTCGGATTTTTTACTTCTGAGCAGTCTAGATAATTGTTTCTTGGGCTTATTGAGAATTCTACCGGCACCGCCGGAATATACAATCTCTCCGCCCATTTTTCCTGCTCCCGGGCCAAGCTCTACAATCCAATCCGATTGTTTTATTATACGTTCGTCGTGTTCAACTACAATAATTGTATTTCCTAAACCTTTTAATTTTCTAAATATATCTATAAGCCTCTGGGTGTCGCGGTGGTGTAGGCCTATAGTAGGTTCATCCAGTATATAAATAACCCCGGATAAAGCCGAACCTACCTGCGTTGCTAATTTTATCCTCTGAGCCTCCCCTCCGGACAAAGTCGAACTTAAGCGGTTCAAAGTTAAATAATCCAGCCCTACTTCAATACAAAATTTAAGCCGGTTCTCTATTTCTTTTATTACATTACCTACGATTGCCTTTTCGGCCTTAGTTACTTTCAAATTTTCAAAAAAACTATCTGCCTGCGATATTGACATCTGCATAATATCCCATATATTTTTTTTATGGATATATACAGATAAGCTTTCTCTCTTAAGCCTTGCGCCGCCGCAAATATGACAGGCTTTCTGCACCATAAATTTAGCTATTTCGTTCTTTAAATAATCGCTATCGGAAGTATTGAACAACCTCTCCAGATGAGGGATAACGCCTTCAAATCTTTTACCCCAGATTTCAATATCTGTTCCATAGAGTATTGCATTTCTTACCCTTTTGGGCAGTTTATTAAAAGGGGTATCCATGCTGAAATCTAATGCATAAGCCAATTCCCGTAAAAGGCTCCGGTAATACAAAATATATCCCCTGCCTCCTCTTTTCCATACCTGGATTGCTCCTTGGCTTAAACTTTTTCGTTTATCGGGAATAATCAAATCCGGGTCGAATTCTAACTTCGTGCCTAATCCGTTACAAGCCGGACACGCACCGTATGGAGAATTAAACGAGAATAACCGTGGCGTAAGGTCGGGTATACTGATACGGCAGTTAGGGCACCAGAATTTTGTATTAAATAATTCTTGCCGGCCGTCTTCCGTCAGTATTATCATTTCGCCTTCTGTCAAATCCAAGGCAGTTTCGATTGAAGAAGACAGGCGCATCTTCGAATCAGGTTTAATTACTACCC
>CAZBZJ010000062.1:0-6932 GCA_964496355.1 uncultured Planctomycetia bacterium
GGCTAATTGCCGGAGTTAACGCTTCTTTAAAAGTTAAAGGTAAAAAACCGTTTATAATCCGAAGAGAAGACGCTTTTATCGGGGTTTTGATAGACGATCTAACGACTAAAGGTACCGATGAAGCCTACCGGATGTTTACATCCCGGTCAGCATATAGATTATTATTAAGGGAGGATAACGCTGTGTTCAGGTTGTATAAGCCGGCCTTTGATTTAGGCCTTATTAATAGACAGGAATTTAACGCTATAGATGAAAAGGCCAAAAGGATAAACAAAGAGATAAAGCGTCTTAAAGGAACAAAGTTGTTTCCAGACAAAGATACTAATAAAGTGTTAAGTAGACTCCAAACGAGCCTTCTTAAAAAAACCGATACGGCTTTCAATATATTGAAGAGGCCGGAATTCAATTATAAAAGTTTTAATGATGTCGGTATTAAAACTAATTTAGAAGATTCAGACGAGATAAGGCAGGTTGAGATAGAGACTAAATATGAAGGATTTATCAAACGACAAGCTGCACAGTTTAAAGAACTAAAAAACTTGAACAGGATGAAAATCCCGCAGAGTATAAATTATGATAAAATCCCCGGTTTATCTAACGAGATAAAAGAGAAAATGGGAAAATCGAAGCCTGTGACTATGCGCCAGGCTTTTGATATCCCCGGTGTAACCCCGGCAGCAATATTAATTCTAATGAACTATATAAAGTCACAGGATAGCAGGTAGCTAGTTTTCTATATCTTTGAGTATTACCCTGGCTGCAGTATCGGCAGCCGGTTTATTTTCCAAAATACCTCTTATCCTATCCAGCTGATGTCGAGTCTTGGAGTATAGATTCCCGTCGGTTAAGAACGGCATCAATTGCCCGGCTATATTTTCAGGAGTAGCTTTGTATTGGATTAGTTCGGGGAATATTCTGTCTTTTGCTAAGATATTGACTATAGAAATATAATCTGTTTTTACGATATTTTTCAATATCATCCATGATAAAAACCCCGTTTTATAGATAACGACTGCAGGGATTTTTTTTAAAGCTAATTCCAGAGTAGCTGTTCCCGAAGAGCTTATTGCCGCATCAACATATGCAATTGCCGGATTTTCTATATTATCGATAACAGCAATATTACAGGTATAGGCTTCTTTGAACAATTCTGCGGTTATGCCCGGATGCTTTACGAGTATAAAATTTATTTTTTCTTTTCTTAACAGGCGGGTTGTTTTCAATAAAAGAGGTAAATGTTTTTTTATTTCCTTTGGCCGCGATCCCGGCAGTAAAGCTACGGTTTTTTGTCCGGTTCCTTCAGCATGTTTCTTTTGTTCTGTGAACTCTTTTATTTCTAATAAGGGATGGCCTACATATAAAGCGTCTATGCCGTTGTGCCTATAAAATGATTCCTCGAAGGGGAATATTACAAGCATTTTATCGACAAATCTTTTTATTATATTTATTCTATTTCTACGCCATGCCCATATTTGGGGGCTGATATAATAAAAGACTTTGAACCCTTTCTTTTTGATCTTTTTTGCCAGCCTCAGGTTAAAATCCGGGAAGTCTATGAGGATAACAACATCCGGTTTAATTTTTTCGATTTTGCTGATTATGATATTGAAATATCTGATTATCTTAGGAAGGTAGGATAATACTTCGAAAATACCAGTTACGGCAATCTGAGTAAGGTCGATTATCTGAGTTGAATGTTTGGCCAGGTTTTTACCGGCAGCTGAATATACGGCTATTTTGCCGGACAATTCTGTAAGCCTTTTAGCCAGATTAGCTCCGTGTAAATCTCCGGAAGGGTCACCGGCCGTAATAAATATTTTTTTCATCGTTTGGAGGCTTTTTTTTCTATTTTAAGCGCGAGCTCTAAAGCTTTTATCGCCTGATGCGTTGAGGCGTAGTCTTTTTTCTTCTTTCGGATATTGTGAAGGAAACAGAGGATTTCTTTTTTTAACGGTTCGTCTTTTTCTATATGAATCTCTTTCTTCTGGATTTCATTTTTTCGTTTTCTATATATTTCAGCTTCCTGGTTTGCATAATCTAACGATATATAGGCAGACGGTAAAAATATTCTTATTTTCCGGTTTTGTTCTTGCGAAATCCTGGATGAAGTTATATTAGCTACGCATCCTTTTGTGAATCTTAACCGCACATTTGCGATGTCGAGGTCGGAAGATAGGACTTTTACGCCTACAGCTTCAACTGTTGCGATTTTATCTTTTACCAGGTCCAATATAATGTCTAAATCGTGTATCATTAAGTCTAAAATTACGCTTATATCTAAAGAGCGGTGTGGATAAAGGCTTAACCTGTGACATTCGATAAATCGCGGCCGTTTAGTAATAGATTTTACTGCCTGATATGCGGAGTTGAATCTTTCTACCAATCCTACCATAAGTAGCCTTTTATTCTTCCGGGCAAGCGATAAAAGATGCCTGGCTTGTTTTAAATCTGTGACCAATGGTTTTTCGACCAGGCAATGGACTCCGTTTTCCAGAAAGAACTTAGTTATTTCATAATGAGATGAAGTGTCTGTGGCAATGCTTACCGCATTAATTCTTTTATCTAATACCTTTTTGTAATTTTGGGTAGAGAAAGGGGATATATTTAAGAAATTTGCAGTTTCTTTTAACCTGGTTTTGTTTATATCGCATAGAGCGGCGATCTGTGCGCCGCTGGATTTATGGTAGATACGGCTATGTATCTTACCCAACCTGCCCAATCCTATTACACCTACTCTCATACTTAAGCCTTTTAACTGGTTGATTAAATAAGAAGTTAGACGTTAGAATTTAGAAGTCAGCCTTCATTCTGTATTCTAATATCTGACATCTGGTTTCTGTCAATATACCAAAAGGCTTGAACCAAGTCAATTAGTCTGATATAATTCTTCGCATTAGATTTTAGGTGGTAAATGAAAGAATATTTAAAATTACTACGTTTTATAAAACCCCAAAAATGGATATTGTTGATGGCGACTATCTGTATGGGGTTTTCGGCATTGTTTGATGGTTTTCAGCTTGCGATGATTGTGCCGGTGGCGGATATCGTCCTTTCGGGCAAAAAAATTAATTTTCCTAAAGAGTTGCCTGAATTTCTTGCTTCCTTTGTAGATAAAATCAATTCTTTAGACCCGCTTTTACTGCTGAAAATACTTGCTCTTTTAATACCGGTTATGATTTTGTTAAAAGGGATATTTTACTTTTTGCAAAAATTTTTAATGGGAATAGCCGGGCAGATGGCGACAAAACAGATTCGACAAGCGTTATATGAAAAGTTTCAGCAGCTTTCCCTGGATTTTTACTCTAAAAAACGAGCCGGTGAATTGATTTCCCGTATAACAAATGATGTTAAAATTATAAGCGCTGCTTTGTCCGATGCTTTTACCGATATGATTTATCAATCGATGCAGGTTGTGTTATTTTGTTTTATGGCTTTTTATTTTTACACTAAACTTGCGCTTATATCATTTATTTTAGTTCCTCTAATTATAGTGCCTATGATTAAAATAGGCAGAAGGATTAAAAAGTTTTCTAAGATGTCTCAGGAAAAAATGGCTGATTTGAATACTATTCTTGTGGAGACTATAAATGGCGTAAGGATAGTAAAAGGGTTTTCTCGGGAAGAGTATGAGATAGAGAAGTTTAAAGCAATTAATCACAGTTATTACAAATATATATTAAAAAGGATCAAGCGTACTTTAGTCCTGTCTCCTATAACCGAATTTGTCGGTGCTATTGCTGCGGTAGCTATATTTTTGATCGGTGGCAAAGAAGTTATCGAGGGACGGTTATCATTTGGCGTTTTCGGTGCATTCCTGGCCTTTTTATTAAGTATGATAAAGCCGTTTAAAAAACTTTCTCAGGTACATTCGTCTAATCAGCAAGCTTTAGCTGCTTCGGTTAGGATATATGATATTTTAGATAGAGAACCATCGGTGCGGGAAAAACCGGAGGCTGGTGAATGTAAACCGCCGGAAAGGGAGATTATTTTTGAAGATGTATGGTTCCGGTATGAGGAAAATGAAGATTTTGTCTTAAAGAATATTAATTTTAAAGCCGATATAGGCGATATTATCGCGGTGGTAGGCCCTACAGGCACAGGTAAATCTACCCTTCTTAATCTCCTGCCTAGATTCTACGATCCCACAAAAGGTAGAGTATTATTTGATCAAACGGATATAAGAGATGTTAAAATAGATTCTTTACGGGAAAAAATCGGGCTGGTTACTCAGGAAATGATTCTTTTTAACGATAGCGTACGGGCAAACATAGGTTATGGTAAATTAAGTGCAAGTCAGCCTGAAATAGAAAAAGCAGCCCGTAAGGCTTTAGCTTATGACTTTATCATGAATTTGCCTCAAAAATTTGATACTGTGCTTGGTGACAGAGGGTTTAGGCTGTCCGGCGGCCAGAAGCAGAGGATTGCTATTGCCCGGGCTATATTAAAACAGCCTAATATACTTATTCTTGACGAGGCGACTTCCCAATTGGATTCCGAATCCGAAGCTTTGGTACAAAAAGCCCTTAATAACCTTATGGAAGGCAAGACGGTCTTTGTTATTGCCCACCGGCTTTCGACCATAAAAAATGCATCTAAAATATTGGTGATGAAGAACGGAGAGATTATAGCTGGGGGAGTCCATCAAGATTTGTTAAATACGTCGGAAGCATATAAAAGACTCTACGAAATCCAGTTTAATCTTTAATATAAAAACATTTGAAAGAAAATTTGCTTTTGGTATAATTATAACTTATCTTTTCATTGATAATTAACCCTTCTATATCAGGAAGGAAAGGGAATGGTTTACATTATTTTGGAACTTCTTTAATAAAATTTAGCTAAAAAGGAGGCAGAATTGGCTCTTCCGGAGGAATTAAGCAAACTATTAGAAGCAGGAGTACATTTCGGGCATAAAGCTAAACGCTGGAACCCGAGAATGAAAAAGTTTATTTTTGGAAAAAGAAGCGGTATTTATATAATCGATCTAGAGCAAACTTTAGAGAAGATTAAAGAAGCCCAGAATTTTCTGTCTGGAATAGTAAAGGACGGAGGTGAGCTTCTTTTTGTAGGCACTAAAAAACAAGCACAAGGCATTGTTAAAGAAATAGCTGAAAGTTATGATATGCCCTATGTAGTAACTAGATGGGTAGGCGGGTTTTTAACTAATGCTTCTACCGTGCGTAAGCGGATTGAAAAATATAAAGAGTTGCTCAATGAGAGGGATAACGGTGGGTTTGACCGGTTACCCAAAAAAGAAGTTGTCAGGTTGAATAAAGACCTGGAAAGAATGGAACATAATTTTTCCGGGGTTAAAAACATGAATGGTTTACCTTCTGTACTTATAGCAATCGATCCCAAAAAAGAAGAACTTGCTATCCGGGAAGCTAAAAGAGTGGGTAAACCTATTGTTGCCCTTATTGATACAGATTCCGATCCCGGGATTATAGATTACCCTATACCTTGTAATGATGATGCATTAAGGTCTATAAAAACCGTGCTTTCATTTCTAATGGATCCTCTAAAAGAAATTATCGACGAACGCCAACGGTTGATAGATAAAAGAAAACAAGAAGCTGAAAAACAAGAACAGCACAAGGAATCTGAAGAAAAGAAGGAAAAAGAATCCGAAGAAAAGCCTGAAACCGAATCAGGAGAAGATGTGAGCAAAACTAAAGAAGGAAAGGAAGAAGCATGAAAGACTCGATAAGAAAACTTCGTGAAATGACCGGATGCGGCATAATCGATTGTAAAAATGCACTGCAGGAAACAGACGGTGATCTGGATAAAGCCGTGGCAGTTTTGAAGGAAAGAGGAGCTAGTATACTGAAGAAAAAAGTAGGCCGTAAAGCCGAAGAAGGGGCTATCGAAGCTTACGTTCATTTTTCTCAGAATCTGGGTGCAATGGTGGAAGTGAACTGTGAAACCGATTTTGTTGCCCGAAGTCCGGATTTCAAGAAATTTGTCAAGGATTTAGCTACTCATATAGCGGCGCTCGGTCCGGAATATATTTCTAAAGAAGATATCCCGCCCGAGGAATTGAATAAAGTAAAGGAATCGCAAAGAAAAGAATATTTCAAAGAGAATTGCCTGCTTGAACAGCCTTATGTTAAAGATAATTCCATAACAGTCGCAGATTATCTTAAAACTTTAGTTGCTAAATTCCGCGAAAATATCATTATTAAAAAGTTTGTACGTTTTTGTCTCGGTGAGTAATGAAGAATAAATATAAAAGGATTGTTTTAAAACTCAGCGGCGAGGCATTTAAAAGTAAGTCCGGTTACGGAATTGAAGCTAAAGAGTGTATAAGAATAGCTAAAGAAATAAAAGGTGTATATGATAAGGGTGTCCAGGTTGCTTTAGTTGTGGGAGCGGGTAACATCTTCCGGGGGTTCGCTAAATCCAAATATTTTAATATGGACAGATCAGTTGCCGATTATATGGGTATGTTGGCAACTGTTTTGAACGGCTTGGCTTTACAGGATGCTCTGGAAAAGCAAGGAGTAGATACCCGAGTCCTGACAGCTATTCAAATGCACCAGATTGCCGAACCTTATATACGCAGAAGGGCTATAAGGCATTTGGAAAAAGGCAGAGTGGTAATATTCGTAGCTGGTACCGGCAATCCTTATTTTACAACCGATACAGCTGCTTCTTTGAGAGCTATGGAAATAAAAGCGGATGTTTTGTTTAAAGGTACTAAAGTAGATGGAGTTTATACTTCTGATCCGGTTATTAATAAAAGAGCTAAGTTATTTAAGAATATTTCTTATAAAGAGGTATTAGATCAGAAATTGAAGATATTGGATTCTACCGCAGTTGCTTTGTGTATGGAAAATAATCTTTCTATAGTAGTATTCAATATGACAAAAAACGGTAATGTTCAATAGAAGCCAATTTGGTTTCTAATTGATTGACTTTGGATTCTAACTTAC
>CAZBZJ010000063.1:0-3706 GCA_964496355.1 uncultured Planctomycetia bacterium
ACCCGTACCAGTTAATAATACCGGGATAGCCACCATACCTTGAGAAGCTTCATCATATCTCTCAGTTTCTTCGGCAACAACCCTTCCCCAGGTATCGCCCATATGGTTTATTGTCTCCTGCATTTCTGTATAATATTCTTTCCCCGCTTTACAGATTTCATCGAACTCATCCAACCTTATCTTCATCTCAGGATGATCAGATTGAGAAAATACTTTTTCTCTGATACGGCGTCCCCATCTTGCTAAGAAATACCAAACCAACCGTGCCATTGCAACAGGATTACCTTGCAATGTGGGGTATAATTCCCGTATACCCTCTTCATCTATACCGGGATTATCTTGCTGTAATTGTCTTACCGTAATTAATCCATCTTGGATAAGTTTTGCTTTCCTGTATGCCTGCCAGATAGCTCTATTTGCTCTATATATATCTAACAGGGCATTGTCATTAAGCTTGAGCTGCTTCATCAAATCATACATTTGAGAAAATATACCCTCGATATCATCCGATTCTAACACTTGCAAAAATTCTCCAACCTCAGGATTATCAGGATTATCCTGAAAATCTTCCATATTTACAGCCTGTTCAAACAACAACCATTTCAAATACACTGCATCAGCTAGCCAATCAGCCCGGTCATCCCGGTTATCTGCAGCCTGTGCCTTCTTTAAACACTGGATCATAGTAATCAAAATATCTTCAGCCTCTCTCTTTAAAGCATCCGGAAAAACATCCTCCCGGCCGTGTTCTTCACCTATTCTAACAACCGCCTCATCAACGGCTGCGGTACTAATCAGCCTATTGAGCCTTCTATCCTCTTGCGAGATCTGAAAATCAGTTACTGCAAACCGGCCGGATTTCTCTAATTCTTCTGCCCTTTTATGTGCATTATCTCTATCTCCCGATCTAAAATGTACCCGTGCTAAGAATTCGCCTATCTCATGATTTAACTTAGCTTCGTCTTCTGTAACACAAACTATATATTCGCCTGTAGAAAGTGCTATCAATGCACCCCGGTTATATTTTTCTAAATATTCCTCACCAAAATAATAAACCCTCACGTCATATACTCTTTCGTCAATCGAAACTATCTTACGCGCGCTGCCTTCAGCTTCGTTTAAATCAATATATTTTCCTTCTCCCACATCGCCGTTCGCACCGGCTATAACCTTTGCCGGCCGGTTATGAACAAATTTCCGAATACCTTCTACTATTCTTCTCAGAGTACTTTCATAATGCGGATTACTAGCATACCTTTGGCCGGACTCGTTAGTAAAATTATTTAAAAGCTCGTCTAACGTCTTGGTGCTCAGATAACGGCGGGCTATAAGGTCAAAATATACATCAACGCCGGACTGTATATCAGAAAATCTTCTGGCTGTATGGCTATCATATTCATATACGTTGAACGGGTTTACGGCAGGGCTTCTTCCTTTTCTGCCCATTGAGCTTTCTATCTGTGCCTGAGCTAATGCTAACTCAAGCGGCACAATTATACCGTGGTCATTGTAGGTTTTCTCTGCAGCTTTACTTAAGACTTCGCCAGTCAAAGGGGTACCGGCAAATACTCTTCTATCTAAATATCTCTGGGCAACATGGGCATATTGTTCCCAATAAGAAACAACATTTTGGCTGTCTTGCGGCGGCGGGCCGCGAATAGTAGACGGTTTCCCATCATCCCGGGTACGAGCCGGTTGAGCTTTTTCATTTACTCTATTAGGTTTTGCCGCTACTCCGCCGCCTTTCTGTTCTGCCGGTAAAGCAGGGGTTCCTTCTTTACCAGAATCAGAAGCCTTTGCTGCAGGAGGTACTGGAAGGCTGCGTTTTTCCCCTAATGGGCTCAATGCACCGGCTAACCCTAATAGTAAAGCTAAAGAACCAAAAATTACACCTTTTATTAACCTTAAGAAATTCTGAAAACGTTCAGTCCTGGTCGAAAAGTATTTATAATAAGAACTTTTCTTATTTTTACGCCATTTTAAGATTAAAACTGTACTTATCGCGGCAAGGACACCGCTGGCAACTATTGCAACCCAATTCCAGAAAAGGCTGGGTTGGTTGCTCATTTGGGATATTCCTTCTACAGCTTCTCCTGCTGCCTGCACGGAGGTGCTTATCAAAACAGAAGCGACAAAAACAACAACAGTACTTATACCTCTAAAATGCCTCTTACTAAGAAATGCTTCGCCTTCCGGATAAAGTTCCCTTACTGGAGGAGCCAGATATCGCTTAATATTATTGCGCCATGCCGTTTCTATTATTCCTTCATATTTATGGAGTGCGCGTAAAAATATATTGGCGATTAAACCTGTGCTCATAATAGCAGGAATCATCCAGAACCCTAAATCGCCGTCCTGGATACCTAAGAAGGCAGCTATAAAGATTGTAGCAAGCGCTATGCGGTGAGATATACGGGCAGCTTTCTTAAAGATTATACCTTTCTCAGTATCAGGCGCTCTGGGTAGATTCTGCAATAAGCCTGCCTGCTTTGCTTTTATATCAGCTTGCGTTTCACTAATCAGATAAAGCGCAAACACACCAGCCATAATAACAGCCGTTATCATCAAACCCCCTGCTATAACCAGGCTGACTTTGATATAGCCAATTGGTAAGGCAACTGCAAAAAGTAAAGCCTGTTCGCTGGATTCAGCCGGCGTATCGCCTTTATCAGCTAACATATCTTTCATGAAATCCTTTTGAGAGTTACTAATTAATTTCTGCATGTCCCTTTTAAGCTTATCAACATCGTCCGCTATATCTTCCAACTCGGCTTCTTTAATCTGGCTTTCGTGTTTTTCCCTAAATAAATCCATTAAGCGGCTTAACTCTTGAAGGTCTTCCTCTAACTGGCTCATCATACTCTGTGCTCTTCTTTCAAACCGCTCTAATATATGCTCGATTTGCTCTCTTTCTTCGGGGCTTAAAGAGCTAAATCGTGCCTCTAATTTACCTATGCATTGCCTTCTCTCATCAATCGGGTTCATCCGCTTCATTGCAGAAGCTAACCCGAATATTCTCCTTACAGTCAACCTTAAATTCTCAGCCTCTTCGCTATCTGCACCTATTCTGGTAATATTCCTCAAACAATGGTTAGCTACCCATGAAAACAAACGTGAAAACTTGTCAAGCTTATTCATCTGCCTTATACCAACCTTAACTTCTTTATCTATCTCAAGCTCGCCAAGCAAATCAAGGCATTGGTGAATATTGGAAAGTTTTGTTGACAACCCCTCACTCAACATCGCCAACTTTGTATAATAAAATATAAATTCCCTGGCCATCCTGCTCTCTCTGTCTGCAGCAGGGTCTAAAACATCTCCGCCGAGTTTAGCTGTTAATTCTTTTATGCGCGGATCCTTTTGAACATCCTCAACCATACTGAGCCTTTCCTGCAGCTCAACAACTTCCTCGTGTGTTAACCCGCCTTGTGCGGCAAGAAGCTCATGTTCTATAATCCATCTTATTGTTCTCTGTTCTCCTGTCAAAGCAAGGTAGAAAAATTCTCCAATCTTGCGGTCAAACAGCCTTTTATCAAAAAATACCTCCACATGCCTGTCTTTACTCCTAAACCGGTTGCAGGCACCGCATTCAAGATTTTCAGCTACGTTTATCCATAAATCTCTCGTAAGCCTGAGCCCTATCTTCTCTTCTAATTCTCTCTGTACTTCTACTATTCTTCCTAAATCATCGCCGGATAGAGCAAAT
>CAZBZJ010000063.1:3716-6901 GCA_964496355.1 uncultured Planctomycetia bacterium
ATAATTTTGCTTTAGCTAATAAAGCCTCGACCTCTTCTTTGCTCCTGCCGTCAGCTGCGGGATCTGAGGCTATAACCTCCGGCGAATCCGGGTTAACATATGCCATATGGAAAAATACTCCGGCTTCTTCTATACGGCCCCTTGCCAATGCAATAAGCCCTTTTAACTCATATGCGTGGCGGCTTTCCGGTTTGGCCTTAAAGACCTTATCAACATATTGTAAAGCCTGCTTATAGTCTGCTAATAAGAAATAACAATAAGCTAAATAATAATTTGCGTCTACCGAATCCGGATCTCTAATTAATGCCTCATAGAAGAACTTTCTGGCGTTATCAACATCGCCCTCCTGGAAAAGCTCAAGGCCAAACGCAATATATTCGGAAGCGTCTCTGCGTATTAAATCCTCCCCTTTGGAAACTATTGCAAATATGCTAAAGATACCCGCAAAAACAATCAACATAACCGGTAAAGAAGCCAACAATCCAAATTCTACGCCTACGCCGGTTAAAGCTGCCGGGAAGATAAGGCCTGCGGATGAACCATCTGCTCTCCTTCTTTCACCCTCTCTTCGCCATACTTGTACAGCAAGCCGTGCTGTGCCGTCATCTACATAACTTTTCAATTCGTCTATCGTCTTATTCGAAATAGCTTTCGCTTTTACCTGCAAAGATTCTAACTCAGCCTCCAGGCCTTTAATCGTATTCTCAAGCCAGCTTTTTTGAAACTCTAATATACTTATTCTTTCTCCGGCCTCTTGTGCTACTTCTGGATCCGGGTCGTTCTCGTAATTATACAAAACAGAAAGAAGGAACTTCATGCTATTAAGTCTTATCTTTCTGCGTAATAACTGTGACTCTAGATATCCTATTTGCTCTATACGTAAAGGTTTTCGCCCATACCGATGCGGATAGAGATAAGCTCTTCTTCTCCGGCTTCTACTAAGCCCAGTGCGTCTTTCAAGGTCAAGATATTCGTTATGCTGAGGGTCGCCTTCATCCGGTGCAAAGTCACCAAGGTCAGGAAATAAATCATTATCTCCAACGTTTTTAATAACCACACCTATTACCCCAACAGTCAATACCAAAATAACCGGCCAATAAGACATCAAACCAGCCTCTGCGCCTGTTAAGACCAGAGCTGAACCTTCAAAACCAAATAGAACTGCAACAGGCACAACTGCACCCATTTCACTGCCCAACTCTTTTTGGTTAGCCTGTTTTACGGAACGTATCAATATGTTTTTAAACTCATCAGGAAGTGCCATCCTGTGCTCTTTTTGAGCTACCTCCCAGACACTTTTATTCTGCTTGTCTAACCTTGCAATGATAGTAAATTCAAACCATTCTCTTGCCTTTATTCTTATCTCATAAGCCGGTAGAACTTTTTGTAAATCCTGCGGATTACCAAAAGTAATTATTCTGCCCCTGTTATCTATCAGGCCATTAACGGCACAACCCTTCTCTACATTTCCTCCTATAGATTCAAACATAGATACCTTTTCAGCTTCTTCAGATATGCGTTTGGCATTATATTCAACTATACCCGCCTCGCTTTCCGGTAATTGAGCATTACTATCAACCACCCAAACTCCTAAGGGCATATATTTACTTTCCTTTTTCTCTTTTACCGTTCTTCCTCTTCTTGCTAAAATAATTGCTATAACCACCGGAACGGCAATAGCTAATCCTACAAAAGCCCACCAGGGCAAAGATAATGATGCTCCAATCTCCCCGTCTGTGGCAGCCAGAGCTTGGCCGGTGCCAATGCCTGCTAAAACAAATGTGCCTACAATTAAAGGTATCAATATCTTTTTAGCTCTGCGCCAGACTTTTTTGGCCTTAAGCCATACCTTATGCCACAATGACTGTTTAATATTAGCGGCAATTATGTGATCGAATTCCTCCCATAACTCTGCTTCCTCAAAATATCCTGCGCTCTGTTCTTCAGCTAATTTTCTTAAAAAGAGACAGCGATGTTCATAATAGCCAAGAGTATTTCGAACCCGCTCTATCATATTAAATATATTATTAGCGTCATCATCGGTATACTCTTTGCCTCGAAAAAGTTCTTTGTAGAATTCATAAACTCTATGCCAATTCTCATCTTTCGTAGCCACAGAACGAAACAGTTCGGGATAAAGCAAGTATAACCCTAACCCATGAGTAAACTTATGAGGTATAAAGGAATCGCGAAAATGCATCTCTAAACTACAGTCTAACCCATGCGCTATCTCATGAAGAACTATCTCTATAAAATAAAGAGGATCCGCACATGCGCCGACAGAAGCGACGCCTTCTTTCCAACCGCCATTCCCAATACTTTTGGGGCTGGGATATTTCAACTCATTAGTGCATTTGGTAATTTCGGCAAGTGTTTCTAATGGTATAAGTGATAAAACATAGGATAACAATTCACGGTAACCGGATTCTCCGAATACACTATAACCGTTAGGCAACTCCGGAAAGCTGTTTCCATCATCCGTAAAAGGTGTCTCCCGTTTTTTAAATACCCCACCTACAACCGGCACTGCGGCCAGGGCAAACGGGCCTGAGGCAACAAGGCCTGCATTCAGAGCACTTGCATCACCCAACAATACCGCAGCCAACACCGCCCCGCCGAAAAGCACTGCCCATACAGCTACGGTTCTTACTGCATCCTTCAAGACTGAATCCGGCGCCCGGACTGGATGCAGCTTTGCCCATAATTTTGCCATTGCGCCTCTGATATCCTGCCACAACCTCTGCCAGTTTACACTGTAGCCGCCGTCTTTAACCCAATCCGGATTGATTAAACCTAAAACTGCGGCGATAGGATTAAACCCGCAGCCGAGGTAAGTAGAAGAAAAGGGGTCAGGCTCCTTTTTAACCCTTTCGTCGCGATTCATCCGGCCACTATCTTCCCAGATTACATACACTTCATTAAAAGGATACGCCTCGGGTAAGCTGTTCCATTTTATTTCGTGCGGTAAGGTTGTTTTCTCGGCAGCGTATTTTCTATTAACTATTTTAGCTATAGCAGAGCGGTTGGAGAGGATGTTGGCATTTGTCGGGGCATACAAAGCCAAGAAGCCGCCTGCTTTAGCCACTTTCTTCAGGGCATCTTCTATCAATGGGTATACCTCTTCTGCTTTTACCTGAGAGAGGAACTCAACGCTTGGCTCAATGCCTGGGGTGGTAAGAACTTTG
>CAZBZJ010000064.1:0-6840 GCA_964496355.1 uncultured Planctomycetia bacterium
GCCTCTACATCCCATATAAGCATAGCTTTAAACACACCGAAGGGTGTGCATCAAAAAGATAAAATCTGCGATAAAGCGTCAGATAATATTATTCATTTAATAGACAGCGTGTTACGGCAGTCTTGCCTGAAGATTAAAGATATCGATATACTCTCTGCCGGTATAGGGCCGGGGTCTTTCACCGGATTACGTATCGTATGCAGTATAATTAAAGGGTTTCATTTAGTGCTTCAACAACCAATTGTAACTATACCCAGTTTCTGGGCGGTTGCCCGGCAATATAACGGAGAAAAGAAAAAGATCGCCCTGCTCGCTAATGCCCGGCGCAGCCTCATATACGGAGCAATCTACGAAAAGATAAATGGTACTGTCAACTGCATAGTGCCGGAAACTTTAACCGATTTAGAGAGTTTTTTAGAATCTTATGCCGATGATAAATGCCTGTTTTCCGGTGAAAGCAATCTTTTTAGCGGCTTGATAAAAAAAGCCTTTCCCGATGCAGAAATAGTAGAGGATACTATCTATCCAAAAGCAAGCTTGTTAATAGACGGCGTATTAGATAAATATCAGCGAAAGGAATTTACCGATATAAAAGATTTAGAGCCTTTATATCTACATGATAAAACCTGCCAAATTAAACCGGGCAAAAAGAGGTAACCATGCAGGAAAATATATATATAGAGATAAATTTAACCCATCTGGCAGAGAACCTTAAAATCATAAAGAATATATGCGGCCAGAAAGTTAAGATTGCCGGTATAATTAAACAGAATGCTTACGGTCACGGATTTATTCCGGCAGCAAAAAGATTGAATGATGCCAAAACGGACTTTTTAGGCGTAAATAGTGCCGCAGAAGCAGGCCTTCTCTTACAAAATAATATAAATAAGCCCAGGATATTAATACTCAGCAACACTCTCCTGCCCAATACCAATCTGAAAAATCTTATCAAAAAACAGGTCCGGTTCACGGTGATGGATAAAGCTTTAATCAAACACTTAAATAAAACCGCAAAAACTATAACTACTCAAGCTAAAATTCACGTTAAAATCGATACCGGTATGAACAGATTGGGGTTATATCACAAAGAAGCCGAAAAATTTATCACGGAGATTATTGATTATAAAAATATTAAATTAGAAGGATTATACTCACACCTTTCGGCAGCGGAAAATAAACCGGGTTTTACTAACCGGCAAATCAACAGATTCCGACAATTAATTTCTAAGCTCGAAAACAAAAAAATACATATACCTTTAACCCATATATGTAATAGTTCCGGCCTCCTGAAATATCCGAAAGCACGATTGGATATGGTTAGAACCGGTATATTACTCTACGGGATAAAACCTCATCCTAAATTGAGCGTTGATGTTAAACCCGTGCTCACTTTAAAATCCAAAATAATTTTTATAAAAAAAATACCTAAAAACTCCTATGTAAGTTACGCAAACACCTTTAAAACAAAAAAAGAAATGCTCATAGGAGTTATCGCCTGCGGTTATGCATATGGTTATCCATGGAACCTCTCCGGATCAGCCCGAATCATTGTGAAAGGTAAAAAACGCAGAATATTAGGAAGGATCTGTATGGACCATATGATAGTAGATTTATCAGGGCTGGAAAATTCTGTGCAGATTGGCGATATTGTTACTTTAATAGGAAAAGATAATCACGTTACAATAACTGCCGAAGAGTTAGCAAAAAAATCGAATACTATACCTTACGAAATTGTTACCCGCCTATCACCAACTATAAAAAGATACTATATTGATTAATCGGGATTAAGGGATAAGAGGCTCTCTTTTTCTATATCTGCGTCAATCCGCCTTAGATCTGCGTGTATCCGCGTTTATCAATTAATCGAAAGCAGGCCAGTGATTCCGGAGACACCGAAAAAAATATTGGGAAGCCAACAGCCAATACCCGGCATAAAAAAATCCACTTTACTTAAAGCAAAGCCGAGTGAAAACAACAGGTAATAAACAAAACTGGCTATCAACGCCAATCCTATACTCGTTAACCCTACACGCCGCTGCCTTATCATTAAAGCGAAAGGCAAGACCCCAAGCATCAGGAAAAACGGAGAAAAACTCATGGCTATCTTTCGTTGAAATTCAACTTTAAGATACCGCATAATTTTATCCGAACCCCATACGGAAAATTTCTTCATCTGAAGTTTTAAATCTTTAAGAGAAAGGTTCTCCCATTCTAACGATGCTTTTTTTAACAAATCCTCCGGGGTTTCAGATAATTCCATTTTTTTCTCTGCAACATAAAGGGCACCATCTAAATCAAGCCCTTTATCGGAAACATCATATACATAGGCGTTATTCATTGTCCAATGCCCATCTTGATAAGACAGGGTATCCGCGAATATCTCCTGGGTTATTTCTCCGCGGCTGTCATGGACAAAAACATTTATCTCTTCCAGAAGCCCTTGTCGCGGTTTGAACCTGCCGGCAAAAATAATCATGCCTTTATCCGTATAAAAAGCGAAATCTTCGATTTCCTGGGCTTTCTCTATGTTTTCCTCCTTATATGATTTAACCTTTTCTAATTCGCTTATTGTATAGGGCACAACTTTATCCGACACGAATAAGGAAAAGGTGCTCACTGCAAAAGCGACTATAAGAAATCCTTTAGAAATGCCAAAAATATTCATACCCTGAGTCCTCAAAGAGAGTATCTCGTTATTTTTATTACGGGTGCCTATACAATAGAGAGATGCGACCAATAAAGAAAGAGGGGATACCTGAACAAAAATCTGGGGTAAGAAATATAAATAATACTTCAATAAAGCGTTTACCGATACGTGCTGGCTAAGAAGATCTTCTAAATTCGTGGAAGTATCAATGACTATATATAAACAGATAAAACCTAACACTAAAAATAAATAACCGGAAATGACCGGCTTGATTATATATTTATCGATTATACGCATTCGTCATCAGCTCCGGCATACTTTATAGGATAAAAATAAGCCTACCGTCAAAAAAATCACATTAGCAGACCAGCCTCCTGCCCAGGCTGGCAGGCCGGACTTAATTACAAAAGTCTCACCCAATAATGAAAACAGATAATAAAGCAACGCCATCAAAAAACACAGGCCTAAATTCAACGATTTCTCTCTATGCCTTACGACCCCGGCTATTCCAAACCCTAAAAGAATAAAGACCATACAGGAAAAAGAAACACTCAGTTTACGATGAAACTCAACTTCCAATTCTACCGGAGGATTTAAGCCTTCCGCTTCCAGAGATTTTAGTTTATGCCATATCTCTTTTATGCCCATATCCTTAGGCTCTTTCGATATACTGGAAGGCTTATTCTGATCAATGCGCAACTGGGTATGCTGGTTCTTAAACTGGCTTCTGAATTTTCTTCCTGATTCCTGGACAAAACCATCCTGCAAGCGTATCTTTAAAACATCGTTTTCGACTACAAAATATCCTTTATCCGCATAAGTCAAAGTCGAAAGGTTGCCGCTAAGCCCATAGATATATACTCGCTTCATTACATTGGCATCAACATCGTGGGTGAAAAGCTTAAAATCCTTAAATTGATCTATGAAAACACCCGGCTCAACAAAAGAAGCCGGATTCTTTTGAACCATTGTCTTTAAAACCTTTTCAGATTGAAAGTGCCCCCTGGGAATAATCTTATCATGTAAGACAACCGAGAATAGAGAAAAAATAATGCCTGTAACCAGCAGAGCAGAAAGAATCCTCGAAGCTGAAATACCGGAAATTTTCAAACTAGCGAGTTCGTTTTCAGAAGTTATCCGGCCTAAAGATAATAATACACCTAATAAACAAGCAAGGGGCAAGATATACTGTAAAAGATAAGGTATATAATAAAGAAAACTCTGGGCTGCCAGGTTGAAAGGAATACCTTTACGAATTATCATATCCGAAAACCGGATCAGGTTCCCGAACACCATAATAAGGGTTATGCCCAAAAGCGAATAGATAAAATATTGGAAAAATTCTTTAAGGAAATAATTACGAATAATGCGCATCGTTTAAAGGCTTTAAATCTGTAATGGCTAATGTTATGACTAAAACTTGTTTAGCTCCCGCATCCTTCAAAATCCGGGAACATTCCGAAACGGTGGCGCCGGTAGTAAAAACGTCATCTACTAAAATAATTCTCTTATTCGTTAAAGTCTTTCTTGCATAGAAATTACCAATTAAGCCGTTTTTACGCCTGAAATATCCTTTGCCTACCTGTGCCGGTAAATACCGTTTAACACCCAATAAATCTTCCAATTGTATTCCGAAATATCGGCTTATGTGACGGGCAAATATATAACTTTGGTTATATTCTCTTTCTCTTGCCTTTCTTGCGTGAAAAGGCACACAACTTACTAAATCATAATTATACGGCTTTAAATCCGTACTTGTCAACTTACTAATCAATGACCTTGAAAGCACCTCGCCGGCTGCCTTATATCCTTGATATTTAAACAGGTGTAATATATTCGATAGGGGAGGCTGGTATAAAAAAGGGCTCCAAACTCTATCAAAATAAAACCGTGACGTCAAACATCTTCTGCACATCCCGCCCTTTTGTCCGGGGCTTATATTAATCCCGCATTTAGAGCAAAAGGGGAAGTGGTTTTCCTTAAATTCAAGGCACTCTTGACAAAAAGGATTATCGGTATAAATTCGGCCGCCGCATACCAAGCATAGCGGCGGAATTATAATATCCAGCAAAGATTTACAATAAGAGGATAAAGCCACCCGCTTATTTTAGCATGAAAGCCTTTGTTGTAAATACTTAATTGCATTCTGCAGTCATATCACAAAATCACGATAAATTACACATTGTAGTCTATAATATATAGTCTGAGGCCTAAGGTATTAAGTCTGTATTAAGTTGACTTTTGGAGAAAAAAAACTATAATAAAACCGATATGAAACAAGCAGAACTACGCCAACAACTTTTTAATTTAATAAAAAAGGAGGCTTTTTTCAAACAGAAAGTCGTACTATCTTCCGGAAAAACAAGCACCTGTTATATAGATATCCGCAGAATCAGCTTACAGAGTAAAGGCGCTTACTTTATAGCCGGTTTACTCTGGGAGCAAATTAAAAACGAAATCTTTTCAGCTATTGGAGGCCCTACATTAGGCGCCGATCCTATACTTTCGAGTCTGGCATATCATGCCCAGTTAAAAAACAGGCCAATAAAGACTTTTATAGTAAGAAAAGAAAAAAAACAACACGGAAGGCAACAAATTCTGGAAGGGCCACCGATAAATAAAGATAGTAAAGTCATCATTGTAGATGACGTAGCAACCAGCGGTAAATCATTAGTAGAAACTATAAAAAAACTGCAGCCGTTAGGTATAAAGGCGATAAAAGCATGCGTAATTATCGACCGGGACGAAGGAGCCCGGGAAGCCTTATCAAGATATAACTGCCCGCTTTTATCGTTGTTCAAACTCAAAGAATTCATTACAGGATGACACCCCATACCATATCCAGTTTTTCACTGCTTACAATTATTTTATTAACCGGATGCGTAACTACCGAATATAATGTAGCTACCCGCCAACAGGATATCTATTTTTATTCCACCGAAAAAGAAGTAAATCTGGGGCGTAAAGTCTCCGAATCTATCCAAAACGAATATCCTATGGCAAAAAATCCCAAACTCAAGAAAAAGATATTTAATATCGGCCGGAAATTAAGTGCTGTTTGCGACCGCCAAGCGATTAACTACTATTTCTACGTTATAGATAAAGAAGAAAAAAACGCCTTCAGTTTGCCCGGCGGATATGTATATATTTATAACGGCTTATTGGAATTACTGGAGAATGATGATCAGATAGCTTTTGTACTTGCGCATGAAATCGGCCACATAGCCGCGCGTCACAGCATAAAACGGTTACAGGCAAGTTTAGGCTATAACCTGCTGCTTTTAGGCAGTTCACAAGTAGAGGCTTCCGGAAATGCCCCTCAAGCCGTATCGTTAATTTTAGCGACAATATTAAGCGGGTATGCGCAAGAAGATGAATTATTAGCCGACCAATTGGCGGTAAAATATACTAGAAAGGCTAAGTTCGATTCTACCGCGGGTATTGAAGTCCTAAAAAAATTAGAAGAAGCCAGCCGGAAAGAAGGGCCTCGAAAAATATCTTATTTTCGTACCCATCCCTTTATCTCTAATCGTATCAAACGAATTAAACAGGAACTGGGTGAACCTTTAGGCTTTGAAGATATAATCAACTAAAAATCCCGCCTATCCTGAATGAACCTTTATTAATAAGATAAGGATTAAAACAGCAGAATTATGGGCAGCATGAAGGAGTATCGGCGCCAGTAAGTTCTGCGTGCGTTCATATACATAAGCAAATACAACGCCTAAAAAAAATATAGGCACAAAAACCGCCGTATTATAATGAAGAAAAGAAAAAAATATGCCGCTGACTATCGCGGAAAATCCGAAAGAAAATTTTTTCCGAACAACCGAAAACAAACACCGCCTGAAAAAGAGCTCTTCAAATACCGGGGCTAAAACCACAATCTCTATAGCTAAAATAAAAAGTATAAGCGGGTTTATCCGCGAAAACATAAGCAATACAGCTGTCTGGGGTTTTGGGGTTACATCGAAGAGATTAAATAAAAATACGGATATAAGCACTACTCCTAAACACGGGGGGACAATCATAATATAATTCCGGCCGGCCAGTTTAAAATGCCGAATAATAGATTTCCACTTTAATAAAAATTCGGATTTGTTCAAAAAAGAACCGATAGTCAATATAGCGCAAACTTGGGATCAGGATCGAGTTCCACGCCTACTCGAATGCAGAAGAGTACGAAGAGATAA
>CAZBZJ010000065.1:0-6840 GCA_964496355.1 uncultured Planctomycetia bacterium
CCTCATCCTATGGTGAACCAGAACAAGTACGGTTCACCATAGCCCGTGAACCAGAGATTTTGCAACGCAAAATCTCTGGTTCACGGGCTACATCCCACGGAACGTGCTACTTCTTTTTACACGGCAATTCTATATAAAACGTTGTTCCTTTCATATATGCGGATTCAAACCATATCTTGCCTTTATGGTTATCTTCGATTATCCGGTTAACTACATACATACCTAATCCGGTTCCGGATTTAGCCGAAGATTTTGTAGTATAAAACGGTGCGAACATTTTCGGTTCATCCGCTTTTTTTATGCCGATACCGTTATCTGTCACTTTTACCAACAAAGATGCCGGTAACGGCTTTACGCCGATAACTATCTCCTTTTTTATCTCTGCGGCTTTACCCTCGACTTTTAATCTATTCTCTCTATCTTCGATAGCTTCAAAAGCGTTATCTATTAAATTAAACAATGCCTCTGAAAGCTGCGCCGGCGAAGCATAGACTTCCGGCACATCTTCAGGTATATTTACCTGAGGTTTAAAATCTTTTAATTTATGTTTTACTCCTAATAAATCTACGGCTATAGTCAATATCTCTCTTATATCCAGCATCCTGAACGAAGTCTCTTTTTCAGTCCGGGCATAATTAAGAATCCCTCGGATTATCTGAGCCGAATGCATAACATTTTGTTCTACCTTATCTAACCCGGAATGACAATATTCTAAATCATCATGTATCTGTTTTTCAGGATTTCGTTTTAACGCCTCTTCGACGACATCTTTTAAATCTCCGGCTAATGCGGCAAACGCCTGTAACCGGTTATTCAGCTGGTGGGCTACACCTTCGGCCATAGCACCTACTGTAGCCAGTTTATCTGCCCGGAATATCTTTTCTTGAGATTTCTGGGACTCCTCTAAAAAATTACAGTTTTCTACAGCTAAAGCTGCCTGGTTAGCTAATATTTTAAATACATTGATATCATCCTGAGTAAATACCTGCCGGTTAGTCTTAGGGCCTAAAACTAAGAAACCCAAAAGCTTACGTTCAGTAAAAGACGGCACTATCAACTGGATCTGATATTTATTAAATACATCTCTTATATGCCGCCGGGCTGATATCGAATTAATCTGTGCGGAGATATCTTCTAATAATAATGGCTCTTGGGTTCTGGAGATATGTTTAATTAGGGCATCATCTACGGGGATAGCCGCATCTTTCTTAAAATAATCATGGTCCCGTACGGCTCCTGCGCGGTAAACTTTCTTTTCGGCATCCAGCAAGAATATAGCCGCCATATTTACTTTAACTGCTCTAGTTATTATATGAACTATTAGATTCACCAGATGTTTTAAATCTTTAATTTTTACCATACCCTGTGCTGCCTGAAATAATGTACGCTGGTAACGTTTCTGCTGGGCTAAGATAACGTTCTCTGCCCGTTTACGCAGGCGGGTATATATAATCGGGCCTGCGGTAGCTAAAAAGAACATAATCCCTGTCGGAATCAGCCAGGATTTAGTCTGCGACCCGATTATAAAAGGTATGCCTAACACCATACTATAAACAACCGCAAAAATCCCCGCCCGGGTAACCGCTACCCTAATATCCATCAAACGATGCTTTGCGACTGCATAAGTTATAATTACTGCATAAAGCATAACTAATGGATGACCATAAGGGAAATCGATCAAATTATATATAAATGGATAATTGGTTCCTCCTCCGATAAATCCAACTAAAAATGCTATCAGAATATATTTAAGCTGGTTTTGTTTATAATATGTTACTTTGTTGAAGTATTGTATTTTAAGAATTAAGCAATAAAAGAAATAGAACACAAAGAAAATTACAAATATATGATGGACAATACCAGGAACAGTATAAAACTCAAAAGGTGGATGTGTTTTAACGTCTGCAACAAATAATTTAGTAAACGAAAACCCGCAAAATATGAATGCCATATATAGAGCGAATTTGTACATGAGGTATACGCTTCTTTTGCGAAATATATTCAAAAAAGTTATTATAAAACGTAGCCATAATGCTGGTATAAAACTAGCGCCGAAATAAAGAAATCGTACGCTTATCAAAGCCAGCGAATTGTTATCTGCTATCAATAAAAAATAATATCCCATCTCCCATATGAATATTGCCACCGTAAGTATTGCCCAACTTATATTAACCGGTGTCTTCTTGCCCTTAAAATATGTAAAAAAGCCCAATACTATACTACCTATAGCAGTCAATAAACAGGATATAGAAAATAAAAATACAGTTAAACTCATTTTAACTCTTCAGATTCAAATTTAAATCTTTTCATATGTCCGATAGTAGCTAAACAGAAATTGAATTCCGGATGATACCCCAACAAAGATTCTGCTTTCCTAATTGATAACGGCCACTGCCCAGTGAATTCATCTACTATTGCAAAATTAACTATAACTCTATATTTTCTTATCTTTGTATATAAATATAGTGCGGGAACAAAGAACAGTTTGAAAATAAATTTAGGTACATACAACCTAATCTGTTTTTTCGGATATTGCGCACTCAAAACTTCACAAGCTTCCCGTTGTGTATAATTGCGGCCGTCACTTATTATAAAAGTCTGTCCATCGGAATTCTTATTTTCCATAGCTAACATCAATCCCTGTACTGCATTACACACATGGCACAAAGGCAATGAATTAAAACCTCTGCCAATAATTGCATAAACGGGCTTATTAATTAAATAATTAACAATAGACCCCAAAGAAAAAGGATATAAACCTGGTCCGTATATAACAGATATCCTTATTATAGTTACATTAATACGTTCGTTTTCATAATAATACCTGACAATCTTTTCACCTTTTAATTTAGTCCTTGCATAATATGCAAGCGGTTTACAATCGGACAATTCAGTAAGAGGTACTTTTTTATCATTAAAAGGCCCGAATACTGCTGTGGTACTTAAATAGATAAATCTCTTAATCCTCCTCTTGGTGCATTCTTTCAAGATATTTGACGTACCTAAGACATTTATTCGAAAATAATTTTCGCTTACTTTGGGATAAACTTCCCCGGCTAAATGAAAAACAATATCTATATCATCCGGGATCTTTCGTAAAGAATTCCTGTCTAATAAGTCCCCGAATATTAAATTTACCCCATTTCTTTTTAAAAATCTTATATTACTATTTTTCCTTACCAAAGCACTGACATAATGCCCTTTCGAAACTAATCTTTTGACTAAATATCTACCTATATAGCCGGTGGCACCTGTAATAAATATATTCATATCAGATTACTTCATCTTATGGCCATAAACACGTTTTTTAATAAATTCGAACATATCATGCGCTGTTGGCGGACATCCTGCTAAATAATCAATCTCCTTTTTGTTAGCTAAATCTTTAGCGCAATCACCGATCAATATCACGGTTTCCTCATTATTATTAACCTCTATGTTACCTTTTCCAATGACAATATTAATTTTTCCCTTTCTTTTGAAAAATAGTCTTAGTAATAAAAATAAATCCTTCTTTAAGTCATCTTTTATGCTATCTAAATTAAATATGCAGCGTGAACAAGCTGTTGTCGGCCAGACGCAAAAATTAAATTTCTTAGTGCTTTTATCAGCCGGGATGAAACCTGGAATTATATAGCTTTTATATTTAATTTTATCCTCGGAAGATAACATTTTCCCCACATTTAAAGCCTGCGCATAGTTAATATGTTCTATACCAGCAGGATCTAACCCCATTAAATAAGCAGCCATAGAATCACATTCAACTATATCATCTCCAACTATCACAAGGTTAGTCTGCCTAGTCCTTCCGTGATGAGGCCCTGCCGTATCCATAGATACAATACCGTCAATGACCGATAAATCAGGCCTAACCGCTTTGGCTAATAAGGCAATTCCTTTTTCTAATCCTCTTTTATGCATATTTATCTTGTCATAAGACGGGAGTAATCCCATCTGGTTTTTCAACGCCAGGGTTACTTTAGTCTCCATATGTGTCTTTAGTTTGGCTAAATCAATGTAAAAATCGACTTCATCCAATAATAAAGGCAGGTTAAAAACAAAATCTCCTGACTTTACTGGCTTCTTATCAGCATTATCCAGATTAACCAATTCAACTACAGGTGGCAACTTAACTTTATTGATACCGGTAATATTCAATATATTCTCGAAAGAATAATCTTTACCTCTTATCTTTAGTAAAGAATAATGGGCTATATATATTTTTTCAACTTTTCTCTCATATAGTATTTCTGTTAAAACTTTCAAAAAGCCTGAGTCTGTATTTTCACCCTTAAGTATAGGAAATCTCCCGCCCCAATTAGGTTTTATCAAAACTTTGTTTATATCCTTCTGTAAGAATACTGAAAAAAAATCTTTAAGAAAACTTTTTAAATCCTGTTGCTTATATCCGTCTACTTTAACCATATTAAAAACCAATCTTAACGTTATCCTAGCCTGCCCACCAAACCCTGTACACTCCGTTTGCGTTTCTTAAACGCTTCTTCTACTGCTTTTCTTGCAGATGGGTCCCAATCTTCGTCGGCTTTATGCCGTATCTTATCCATTAATCTTATAGCTATAGCCTGTATTTGATGTTTGTCCAGGTCTCCTAACTTTTTATCTTTGGTATCTTCAAAGAAAATATCCCTGAAATCACGGTTCTCAGGCGATATATATATCTTCTTGCCAAAACATACACTACACTTCGTCAATTTTGGTATATGTCTGTGGGACGGCAGGATTTCATAGGTACCTTTCATCGCAACCGGTATTATAGGTATATTAGCTTTCATAGCTAATTTTATAAAACCCGGCTTTGGCAGCATCATCTTACCTGTCCTTGAACGTGAACCTTCGGGATAAATAACAACTATTTTACCAGCATATAAACTTCGTATAAGGTCCCTGAAAAATGTGGCACCTGGACGGTCTCTATTAACATAAATAACTACATGTAGCTTTGTAAACCAGCGGATAAAGAACGTTTGCTGGATCTTCTGCACAGCTACAAAAACTATCTGACGATTAAAAAGAGCGCCCAGAATAAGAAAATCGTAATAGCTTAAATGGTTTGAAACTAATAATGCCGGCCCCTCAAACGGCACATTATCGATTCCGGACATCTCCCTAATCCATAACCGGAAAAAGAAAAAAGTAGCTAACCGGATAATCCGGAACCTGAGCCTGCGCATGAACCGGTATCTTACCTTTACTGCATATATCATAGAATCCCGGTAGAGCTTTATTAATTTGCGCATAATCCTGTAACGAGCTTTTACCCGCCGGCCTTTTTTGCCTCTTTTCTTATTCTTCGTCATAATTCTATCCCAATACCTTTTTAACCGACTCCAGCAGCTTATCCATATCAAAGGGTTTGAGGATATAGTCTTTAACTCCCAGTTTAATCGCATCAATCGGAGCGTCTTCGCTGGCGTAGCCGGTAATAAATATTATCGGTATCTCCGTCTTATCCGCCTGATTACGGCCTTCCTTTATCTGGCTGATTAATTCTATGCCATCTAATCCGGGCATACGAATATCACAGATAATCAAATCGTAATCGGTTGCCAAGGCTTTCTCCAGAGCCTCGGTAGAATCTTTTATAACCTCAATATTATACCCCTGTTTACTGAGAAGCCGGTTCAACGTCTTTAAAATAAGTGCGTCATCATCAATCAACAGTATTTCCTTACCCATCTTACTCCCCTCCTCTCCTTATTTCAGAATTCAGATGTCAGATGTCAGAAGTTAGATAAGATGACAAATGTTTATATCCTCTGTCTTCTGATTTCTGTCTTCTAACCTCTGTTTTCTAATCTGGGCAGTTCAATAACAAACGTACTGCCTTTGTCTATTTCTGACTCAACAACAATCCTGCCTTCATGCTTATCTATAATAGCCTGGCATATCGATAAGCCTAACCCTAACCCTTTACCAACATCTTTGGTAGTAAAGAACGGGTCGAATATCTTAGAAAACTTTTCTTTTGGTATGCCTTCACCTTCATCATGAACCTCAACTTTTACTTTTTCCCGCTCCTGAGATAATGATATAGTAATCACACCGGAATCCTTAACCCTTTTTATGGCATCTTTTGCGTTAAGGATAAGATTAGTGATCACCTGTTCAATCTCATTCCGGTTTGCATTAACCGGATAATTTTTATCGGTATAATCGATATCGATTTTTATATTATCCTGTTCGAGTTGATATCTCAGAAAAGAAACAACATTATTAACCACCTCTAATAAATCTATCATACCTGTTTTCGAAGCTTCTAAAGGCTGCCTTGAATAAGCCATAAGTTTTTTCACAATCGTCCGGCAGCGTTTGGTAGCTTCCTCGATCAACTCTAAAGACTCTTTATCCGGAACTTCACCGGCTGCCAATAACATCTGTACATTAGTCAATATAGCAGTTAAAGGGTTATTTATTTCGTGAGCTACGCCGCCGGCCAGAGTACCCACAGTAGCTAATTTCTCAGCCCGGGTTAACTGTTTCTGGACTTCGACCAATTCTTCTGTGCGTTCACGGACTTGTTCCTCTATATTTTCGTAGAGCATAGCGTTATCTATAGCTAAAGCAATCTGGCTGGCTAAAATCGAAAGGATATTTAAATCTTCCGAAGTATATATCCCGCCGGATGATTTATTGCCCAATATTATGATACTTATCAACCTATCTTCCAACATGCAGGGAACTGCGACTGTAGCGTTTAAACCAGCCATTTTCTGTTCAATAATCCTTAATTTATCGCTATTTTCTTCCTGGCAGGTACGTTTAATTTCTTCATAAACTAAAGGCTGCTTATTTTTCTTAAGCCAATCAACCAGATAATCT
>CAZBZJ010000066.1:0-6340 GCA_964496355.1 uncultured Planctomycetia bacterium
GAGGCCAGAAGCCTGTTTCTACTGCTAATTTAGCTACACTTATTGTATCTTCGGGTTTAAACCGCCATCCTCTAAGACAGGGAGCTAAAACGTTTAGAAACGCCGGCCCATCAGCATTAAAAGCTTTTTCAGCCTTTTTTATTAAATCGTTCCAATGAGATATAGTAGCCTGAGCAACATACGATATACCGTGTGCGGCACAAATAGCCGTAAGGTCTTTACGCACTTCGGTCTTACCGGGTTTCATCTTGCCGGAAGGTGCTGTGGTAGTAGAAGCTCCAAAAGGAGTAGCTCCGGAACGCTGTATGCCGGTATTCATATAAGCCTGGTTATCATAGCATACATATACTATTTTATGCCCGCGTTCCAACATGCCGGAAAGAGCCTGAAAACCTATATCATACGTACCGCCGTCACCGCCTACTGCTAAAAATTTTATATCTTTATCTATTTTACCTTTCTTCTTTAATGCCCTGTAAGCTGTCTCTACCCCGCTCATAGTCGACGCCACATTCTCAAAGGCACTGTGAATAAAAGGTACCTTCCAGGCTGTATAAGGATAAATAGTAGTAGCTACTTCTAAACAGCCGGTAGCAGAACCTACTACTACAGGACTGTCGCCTGCACCTAACATAACCTGTCTTAGGGCTATAGCTGCTCCGCATCCCGGACAAAGCCGGTGGCCTCCACTAAGCCTTTCGGGAATCTTTGAAAGTTGCTTTAAATTTGCCATAATTATATAAAAAGCGGTTTTAAAACTTAAATTTTATAATTCTCGTACACCCAGATAAGTAATTAAAGTATCTACTTTATTCTTCTCGATATTCTTTATCAGGCCTTCGTATACAGACTCTATATTAGCAATATTGATATCCCGGCCGCCTAATCCATATATATAGTTGGATATTAACGGTTTTTTATCAGATTCATAAAAAGCAGCCCTAACCTGGTTGAATACCGGGCCGCCTTGATTAGAAAAGGATTCGCTTCTATCTAATATAGCAACAGCTTTTACTCCGGATAAAGCAGAAACTACTTCATCGGCAGGAAAGGGACGGAAAAAACGTAATTTTAATAATCCGGCTTTAATTCCTCTTTCCCGCATATTATCTACTACTGCTTTCGTAGTCCCGCAGGTAGACCCTAAAGCAACAATAGCTATATCAGCATCGTCGAGTCTATATTTTTCTACAAATCCGTAATCCTTATTAATTAACTTCTTAAACTCGCCAACAATCTCAGGAATCAACCTTTTAGCATTCAACATAGCTTCTGACTGCTGCCGTTTATGTTCAAAATAGTAATCCTGCAAGTCTAAAGGCCCGTAAGTTACCGGATTATCCACATCTAACAAAGGAAAATTCGGTTTATATTCGCCTATAAACTCTTTTACCTTTGTATCATCTAGTATCTTTATCCCCTCTACAGCATGGCTGGTTATAAATCCGTCCTGGCATACCATTATAGGTAAACGTATCTGCGAATGTTCGGCTATCTTTATAGCAAGGATTATCGACTCATAGACTTCCTGGGCATTCTCACAATACATCTGCAGCCATCCGGAATCTCTGGCTCCCATAGAATCTGAATGGTCACAATGAATATTTATAGGTGCCGACAGAGCCCGGTTTACTACCGGCATTACTATCGGCAAACGGGTAGAAGCAGCTATATAAACAACCTCCCACATTAACGCCAGGCCATTAGCCGAAGTCGCAGTCATAGTCCTGGCTCCGGCTGCAGCCGCACCTACACAAGCACTCATAGCGCTATGTTCGGATTCAACAGGGATCATTTCGGTATCTACAATCCCGTCGGCTACAAATTGCGAATAAGCCATAACGATTTCTGTCTGAGGCGTAATTGGATACGCAGCTACTACATCCGGATTCAGCTGGCGCATAGCTTCCGCTGCAGCCTGGTCACCTGTCAATGCTTTAAGTTTATTCTCTGTCTTGCTCATCTTCTTTTTTATCCTCGACCATATCTATACATTTTACCGGGCATACTTTAGCGCATATACCGCATCCCTTACAATGTTCGTAATCGATTTTCTTTATTTTTCCGTCTTCAACTTCTATCGCGCAATCAGGGCAGTATATCCAGCACATTAAACAATCTATACATTTATCTTTATCCCTTTGCGGTTTAAAGGTACGCCATCCGGCTGTGTGGTATTTTTCAGCACTACCGGCTTCTTTAATCAGCCCGCCTTCGGGTATATTCTTCCAGCCTTTCTTTTTATCGTCTTTACCCATTTTATTAACGCACCCTCCGCTTATAATTATTCAGCCTGGATTTCTTTATATGCCCGTTTAACGCTCTCTATATTACCTTTTGTCTTTTCTTCGCCGATTTTCTTAAGAAACTTCTTATTAAGTTTTTCTTCTATCTTTTCCAAAGGAACTATACCGGAGGCTTTAACTAAAGCCCCTAACATAGGCGTATTAGGTAAAGGTAAGCCGATAGCGTCGAGGGCTATCTTAGTAGCATTTAAAGTATAAACTTTACCTTTAGTAAACTGCAGCTTTTCCCTTATTTGATCAGGAGTTTTACCGGTATTTACCAATAATATGCCGTCATCGGGTAAACCGTCGGTTACATCAGCGATATCTAACAAACTAGGATCCAAAACAACGACTATTTGAGGGTTAGCTACTCCGCAATGAAGGTTAATAGGCTCATCTGATATGCGGGTAAAAGATTTAATCGGTGCACCGGCGCGTTCAGGCCCATATTCAGGAAAAGCCTGAATATATTTGCCGCCTTCTAAAGCGCTTTCTGCCAGAAGTTGAGCTGCGGTTTTTGCTCCTTGTCCTCCCCGGCCGTGCCATCTAATCTCTAAAATTTTTGCAGGCATTAATAAATCACCTTTTTTATAATTCCGTGATTTGACAAAGGAATTAAGTTATAACACAACCCTATTAATAAATCAAGAAAAATATCACTGAAAAAACATAAAATATTCGACTTACTCAAGGAACAAGCGGCAGACTGTTTAACAATAATTCTGTTTGATTAATAAGATAAAAGTCTTTTTCAGACTCAAAATATCCTTTTGCTTTCTTAAGATAAATCTTCGCCCGGCGCGGATTCTCCAACCGTTTATAAATCCAGCCCAGATAAAAATAAGGCAGGCCTGCCGAAGGCTGTATAGAAGATATCTTCTTGAAATTTCTAATACTATCATTATATCTGCCCATAAGAAAATAAGTTATACCTAAGTTATGGTATCCGGCTACAAATAAATCGTTAACTTTAACAGCTTTATTATAATACCGTAAAGCCTCCGGATAATTTTTCCGGGAAAAATAATTATTGCCTTTTTCCAACAGCAACAAAGAATCCTCGAATACTCTATCAGGAATGATATGGGGGTTTTCTACCGAATCTATCTGGTATATAAATACAGCCGCAGACTCTCCAGCAGACTCTTGCATCCGCAATTTTACGAATATTCCTTCCTGAGACAGAGTTTCTGCCGGCTTCTGTTTGCCGTCGAAATTATATATTTCTGTCCGCGCACAGGGTAAACTTATAAAAATAGCGATCATAAACGCCAGAATTAACTTAAATATATTATACCCTCTCATGAAACAACCTCGTAATAGCTACTCCTTAATTATGTCCCTGCTTTTTTTAAACTTAACCCCTCTCTTTTTGAATTCAGAAAAAGCAGCTTCTTTAGCTCCGGGAGATATTTCTTTAACGGCATCCTCAACTACAAAGACTTCATCGACCATTTTCTTCAGATTCAAAACCGCAGATTTAACACAAAACTCGGTAGTAACACCATAAACATAGACTTCTTCGGGTTGTATAATATCTATCAGCTTAGATGTATTCGGGTTAGAAAAAACATCTAAGACCGGTTTTTCTAATATAATCTGGCTGGCTTCGTCTTTTATCCTGAAGAGTTCTTCGATAGATTTTTCTTTAGATTCCAGCACTGCCCGGGGCTGAATTTCGGTTTGAGGTATTTTTTTGTACCCGCGCGACCCTTTTACACAATGCGAACCGAACTTTTTAAATTCCGGGTCTTTCTTTTTATGGGCATCCTGAGAAGAAATAATTAATATACCGTTCTTAACTGCATATTGAGTGAGTTTCTTCCAGGTGCTTTTCAACTTATGCGCACCTTGAGCATATAACGCGCCATTTTTATCGACAAAGTCGTGCTGGGTATCAATATCAAAGAAAACCCGGTGTTTAGCTTCGGCCTCTTTTTCAATGTTCGCTCTTGCTTTTTCGGTTATCTTCTTTAACCTGCCGCTTATAGAAACCTTATAATCAGGTTTAGCGATTATCTTCTTTAATCCGGCCGGTAGACATTCGGTTTTTTCCCGTAACCTATTTTTATGAACAGCCGTATCTTCGTATTTGGCTAAAACTTTCCCGTCTTGAACGGCTTGTTTCAATAAAGGCCTGCCGGAACTTTTCTCGAAAGCTGCCCCTATTACATCTTCCCGCATTATTTTACCAGCTGCATACTTCCTGAATACCTGTTTAGCTAAAGGATAGGTGGCTTTATCTTTGGAATATTTCATTACCGGCTTAACTTTGCCTTTAGAATCGGTAATTTCTACTATTTTATATACTACATCAGAAAAAGGTAAATCCGATGAAGTCCCCATATTGGTCCCTACACCAAAAGCGTCTATAGGGGCTTTTTTTTCTACTAATTCCTGGATTTTATATTCGTCCAGATTACCCGAACCGAATATTATCGTATCGATCAAACTTTCGGCATCAAGTTCTTTACGGGCATATTTAGCTAATTCTACTAAATCTCCGCTATCAAGCCTTAATCCCAAAAGCTTATGTCCGGACTTTTTCATCTCTTTAGCTACTTTTATTGCTCTATGTATTCCTTTTTTTGAATTGTATGTATCGACTAGCAGAATAGTCTTTTTCGGAAAAACACGTGAATAAACCCGGAAACTTTCTAACTCCGAAGAAAAACTCATCACATAAGAATGTGCCATTGTGCCAACCGGTTTTATATTATAGAGGCTGGCAGCTAAGACATTAGATGTACCCGCACATCCGGCGACAAAAGAAGCTTTAGCCGCGGCATTTGAAGCCTCTATCCCCTGAGTACGCCTTAAAGAAAAATCAAATACTTTTCTAGCTTTAGCCGCTAAAATCACTCTTAAAGATTTAGTAGCCAGGGTAGTATACAAATTAATGATATTTAAAAGCGCACTTTCTACTATCTGAGCACTGACTAAATCAGCAGTAACTCTCAATATTGGTTCTTGGCTGAAGATTATCTCCGGCTCCTCGACCGCCCAGACATCACCCTTAAACCTGAACTTTTTAAGAACTTTCAAAAACCCTTCGTCGAAAAGGCCCAGACCTTTTAAATAATCCACATCATCTTTACTAAAACGCACTTTTTCCAAATACTGTAGAGCTTCGGTTATTCCATAAGCTACATAAAACGGCCTTTTTTCAGAACGGATAAATAATTCAAAAGTCGCCTTCTGGTCAGGTTTATACTTATAATAAACCTGCGCCATAGTTAATTCATATAAATCTACCCATAACCCCGACTCTATCTTTATTTTATTCTTCGCCATACAATTCCTCCACATACGGTATACTTATAGAATTCGACCTATCGACAACTTTTCCCGAATCAAGAAATACATATGTTGGTATGCCTAAAATCCTATAATAATCGGCTAATCTACTTTCATAATCGAATACTACCGGACAATCTATTGCCGCCTTTTCGGCAAAACGGGAAACTTTTTCTTTTTCTTCGCCGATATTAATAAAATAGGTATTATATCCCTTAGAGGAAACCTGCCCACAGATATCAGCGAATTCTTCTACTGCAGACCGGCAATAAGGGCACCAGGTAGTCCAAAAAAGCAATATAGCTTTATCTAAGGATTCTATATTTTCAAGTGAAGTTGGCTGTCCCGAAAGCGTATCATAATCATCTGCAAACACCGCAGGCAATAATAACAACATCAAAAAAATAAAAATTAACCCCGTACTTTTTTTTATCATAGTAGATACAATCCTCTTATTACAAAATATGCCGCAACGCCTATAACACAAACACCCATAACTTTCTTAACGGCAATAAATAATCTATGATGTTTTTTCAGCCTTTCCATGAACCTGCCGCCGAATAAAGCGGCCAACAAAAATACCGTTGCCGATCCAATGTTAAGATCAATAAGCCGCACGAGCGATAACGGGCTCGATCCACGACCCGCTGTAACCGGACCGGCATATTCGGACCTTGCGGCAATACCGCCGGATAATTTTTTCGATCAGGTCAGCTATAAAGGCGCCTTTGGGCAGACAAACTGGGCGGCAGGCT
>CAZBZJ010000066.1:6350-6772 GCA_964496355.1 uncultured Planctomycetia bacterium
AATACCGTACCTACACCTAAAGAAAAAACAAATAACAATAACCCGCCTATAAATACATCCTGTTCAAAAGCGATTAACAACAAAATAGAGCCTAATACAGGAAAAGTACAGCCTCCTACAACCAGCCCGCTTAAAACGCCTATTCCAAATACTCCTAAAAGGCCGGATTTCTTAGAAGTGATTCTAAACTGAAAAAAATTGCCTAGATGAATAAAATCTAAAAGAGCTAATCCTAAAAACAAAAATACGCCTGCCCCGAAAAACTGGACAATCGGGTGTTTAGATACCTCTCCAAACATAACTCCGGTCAAAGAAGAAACTACGCCTAGAACAGTGTAACTGCAGGAAAGGCCTAATATATAAACCAACCCTAAGAATAACGATTCTTTCTTCGAAGTATCTTCATCAATCCCGACTATACC
>CAZBZJ010000067.1:0-6742 GCA_964496355.1 uncultured Planctomycetia bacterium
ACCGGAGTATTAGAAGGCGCATCCTTCAGCCGTTGTGGTTGTTGTTGAACCAGCTCGGCTATTTCAGCCATTACCTGTATAAACCGGTCTAGCGTGTCTTTGGATTCGGTTTCAGTCGGTTCGATCATTAATGCTTCTTTTACAATCAAGGGAAAATATACAGTCGGTGGATGAATACCTTTTTCTATTAAATATTTTGCTACATCTAAAGCCCGTATCCCGTTAGCCGAAAAATTAACAGCCGATAAAACACATTCATGCATACATACCCGGTCATACGGAAGGTAAAAATACTTTTTTAACTTTTCTTTTACATAGTTAGCGTTTAAAACCGCTTTTTCCGAAGCATCGATTAAACCGGTTTTGCCTAACATCCGGATATAAGCATATGCTTTTAATAAAACCAGGAAGTTTCCGTAAAAAGGTGCAATATATCCAATCGAATCCGGTTCATTATAGCGCAATCCGAAAGTTCCGTCGGAACGCATTACTATGCGCGGGATAGGAAGAAATCCGGCTAATTTTTTATTGACGCCTACAGGCCCGGCACCTGGCCCGCCGCCGCCGTGAGGAGTAGAAAAGGTTTTATGCAGGTTAAGATGCACTATATCGAACCCTAACTCGCCGGGTTTAGCTTTGCCCATAATAGCATTCAGGTTTGCGCCGTCGTAATACATCAAAATATCATGTTGATGGGCTAACCGGCTTATTTCTTTTATACGCGGGTTAAATATGCCCAGGGTATTAGGGCAGGTTAACATTACTGCCGCAACGTTACCGGAGAGAACTTTTTTATAGGCGGTTATATCCATACAGCCGGATTCATCGGTTGGTATAACGATAACTTCGTATCCGGCGATAGCCGCAGACGCGGGGTTTGTGCCGTGTGAAGAGTCCGGTATAATTACCGATTTACGCCGGTTGCCTTTAGCTTTATGGTAGGCGGCAATTAACATTGCGCCGGTTAATTCACCGTGTGCTCCGGCTAATGGCTGCATAGTAAAAGCGTGCATTCCGGTGATTTCGTTTAGTAGTTTCTCAAGTTGATAGATAATTTCCAAAGACCCTTGAGCTAACATCCCTCCGCCTAAAAGTTGGGGGATTAACGGATGTAAATCTTTAAAACCGGGGATATTAATGATATCTTCGGTAAATTTAGGGTTGTATTTCATAGTACAAGAACCCAAAGGATAAAAATGTGTGTCAACAGAGAAATTCTTTCGCGAAAGGTTAGTATAATGCCGGATAACATCGAGTTCGGAAACTTCCGGCAAATCAGGTTCGTCTGTGCGGCTGTATTCTTCAGGGATGCATTGTTTCTGAGGCACATCTTTTTTAGGCAGTTTAAAACTCGACCTGCCGGATTTAGATTTTTCGAAAATTAACCGCATAATACTGCCTCCAGGCTTTCGGCGTATTTGACTATCTCTTCTTTAGTCCGTTTTTCTGTTATTGAGACTAAAAGGTAGTTGTCCATGCCTTCGTAGAATCTTCCGAGTGCAAACCCGGCGGCGAATCCTTTATCTATCATCTTGTTAACAACTTCCTCTGCTCCGGTTGGTAACAAGACCGTAAATTCGTTAAATGTGGGTGAACTGCGTTTTACCTGGACTCCGGGCATACTGTCTATGACATTTTTGGCAAATTCGGTTTTATCATAAATGAGCTGGGCTAATTCTTTTAATCCCGTTTTGCCCAGTACAGACAGGTAAACTATGGCTCTCAATGCACATAAAGCTTCGTTTGAACAGATGTTAGAGGTCGCCCGTTGACGCCGGATATGTTGTTCTCGTGTCTGTAATGTCAATACGTATCCGGGTTTACCGTTTGTATCTTCGGTTTCACCGACAATCCGGCCTGGCATATTACGTAGATATTCGGATTTAGCCGCCAGAAAACCTAAATACGGCCCGCCAAATGCAAGATAATTGCCTAAACTCTGGCCTTCTCCGGTAACAATATCCGCCCCCATAGAACCGGGGGTCTTTAGTAACCCTAATGATACCGGATACACAGATTCAATTGCCATGATTCCTTTAGAGTGAGCTAAATCGATAATATCGGAATGGTCGTCGATTGCACCGAAAAAATTCGGATTTTGTAATATCACTGCCGCGGTATCACCGGTCAGTACTTCTTTTAAATCTTGCCGGGAACTTTGTCCGTGCACTACCGGGGTTTCCACAAAATCAATCATTAAGTTAGACGTGTATGTATATAACATAGTCCTGTATATTAAACTTACTCCCGAATCGACTACAATTTTATTTCGTCCTGTAAGGCGGACTGCCATCATGGCAGCTTCGTAAAGGGCGGTTCCGCCGTCGTATAGTGAAGCGTTTGCTAAATCCATATCAGTTAATTGGCATATTACGGTTTGATATTCATACATCGCCTGCAGCCAACCTTGCGAACATTCAGGCTGGTACGGAGTATAGGCAGTATAAAATTCCGGCCTGGATGCTATATGGTCGACTACCGAGGGGATATAGTGGTCGTAGAAACCTGCGCCCAGGAAATTAATTAAAGAAAAAGCGTTTTTAGAGGCTAATTTTTTGAGGTGTTCTTTAACTTCAAATTCGGATTTGCCTTCCGGTATATTAAAAGATTTAGGCCGGGCTGATGCAGGTATGTCATCAAAAAGGCCGGCAACCGACTTTAGTTTTATATCTTTTAACATCCGGTTTATTTCATCTTCGGTGTGGGGTGTATAATTCATAATTATTTTTCTTGTTTCTTAAGGAATTCTTTATATTTGCCGGCATCCATTAAATTTTCTTTTTCGGTTAGCTCTTTTATCTCGGCCTCAAATAACCAGCCGTTTTCATAAGGGCTCTGATTGATTTGTTCGGGGTTATTTGTTACTGTATCGTTAATCTTGATGATTTTTCCGGACACCGGGCTATATACATCGGATACGGCTTTTACGGATTCGATAGTAGCTATCTTATCGAATTGTTTAACCTGGCTGTCTACCTCAGGCAGCTCTACAAAAGTTATATCTCCTAAGGAATTTTGAGCGTGGTCGGTTATACCGATTATCCCTTTATCCGCCTCGATTTTTATCCATTCATGTTCTTTAGTGTAAAACAAATTTTCTGGTACGTTCATTTTTTTCTCCTCCTTTGAATTAGGCTCCGGACCTTAGACCTTAGACTTAAGACCTTAGACCTTAGACCTTAGACTTAAGACCTTAGACCTTAGACTCAAGAGCTATCACGTAGTTGCTATATCGTGCCAGGTCTATGGTCTGTGGTCTATAGTCTATGGTCTGTGATCTATGGTCTACAGTCTATGGTCTACAGTCTGTAGTCTATTATCTGACCGATAAAACGGTTTATCAACAATAATACACTCAATCTGCCGGCTGTCATTCTTGACTGTTATCGGGCCGCCGGTATTTATATTAAGATTATTGATATATCCGGCGCCTATACCGCATTGTAAACCGGGTGAAAAAGTTCCGCTGGTTACCGTCCCCGCAAATTCGCCGCTAATGTATATTTTGTAACCAGGCCGGGGAGCCCGCCGGGTTAACGACTTAAAAAACATTAATTTTCGAAAAAGCCGGCTGCGGTTTTCGATTAACTTGTTTTTGCCGATAAATTCGGAATCAAAATCTACATACTTTTCTAACCCGGCTTCTATTGGGGTAGTCGTTTCGGTTATATCCTGTCCATAGAGGGGTAACCCGGCTTCTAAACGCAGAGTATTTCTCGCTGCTAATCCTGCAGGTTTTACTCTAGGGTCATCCAATAACTTATTCCATACAGCAAGGAGTTTATCGGCTTTTAAATACAGTTCATACCCTTTTTCTCCGGTGTACCCGGTACGGCTTATTATGCAATCTTCTGAACCGATGGTAAAATACCCGAACTCAAAATATTTAAGGCCGGATACATCGATATTAAAATTGCGGTTTAATACATCTTCGGATTTTGGCCCTTGTATATCAATCTTGCCGTATCTGTGATTTAACGGTTTAAGGTGAGCTTTATTCAAATTTGTTTTTATGTGCTCCATATCCGAATCGCAGGTAGCCGAATTAACAACAACCATAAATTCGTTTGGGTTGATTTTGTAAATTATTAAATCGTCTTTAATACCGGCCCGGTTATTTAACATAAGTCCGTATTTACACTTAAAAACTCCGATTTTTGCCGTATCTATAGTGACGATACGGTTTAATTCCGATTCTGCGGTACCGCCGGTTATTAAAAACTGGCCCATATGCGAAGTGTCGAAAACAGCCGCTTTTTCCCTGCACCACAGGTGTTCTACGAGTGCGCTTTCATACTGCATTGGCATTAAGAATCCGCCAAACTCGGCTATTTTAGCATTCTGCGCTTTATGGCTTTCATATAAAGGGGTTGTTTTTAAGCTGTTTATTGTTTTTCCCATCTTAACAGTTCAGTTACTTCTCCTAAAGTTGAACCTTTATCGATCTCTTTGCGCAACCGGTTTTCATGTTCTAATACTCCGGCTGCCCTGTTGGTTATCTCTACGGTCTTTTGTTTGGGTATACATACTACTCCGTCATCATCGCCTACTATCCAGTCGCCGGAATACACCCTTACTCCGTTAATCACTACCGGTACGCCAATCTCGCCAAATCCTTTAGGTTCACCGGCTGTAGGAGTAATTAGTTTAGTAAATGCAGCAAACCCTGATTTACGGATTTCAGCTACATCCCTTATGGCGCCAAAAATAACGACACCGGCAAGCTTACGCTGAATTGCCCCGTGGGTAGCAAGTTCTCCCCATACTGCCGGTTCAACACCTCCGGCGTCAATAACCAGGATTTGGCCGGGTAAAGCTGTATCAATGGCTTCTACCGGTTTAGCCCAGTCACCCGGATAGGTACGCACCGTTAAAACTTCACCGAAAATCTTCAGCCCCGGAAATAAAGGGTTAATGCCTTTTAAGTCTCCGGACCGGTGCATAGCGTCTGACAGGTTTGCCGTAGATACCCGTTCAAGTATCTTAGGGATATCTTTGAAAGAAATACGTTTATAGAAACTAGTTTTTATCTTCTTTTTTGACTGTATAGCTTTTTTAATCGTTTGAACGGCTTTTGCGGGGTTCTGGTCTTTAGTTATTGCGCCGCCGACAATTATAATTTTTGCACCGGCGCTGATATAATCAGCCGCAGTTTCAGAATTTATGCCGCCGGCAACAGCAACCGGAATATCAACTTTCTTTATAACTTTATGTAATTTTGAAAGCGGGTCTTTTGCTTCCATCTGTTCATCGATTGCACAATGAACTCCGATAAAATCGACTCCCAAACACGCTACTTCTTGTGCACGCCGGGAAATTTCATTTTCTTTGATTTCAATCAAATCCGCCTCGATCTTCACCCCATAGTTCTTACCGGCTTCTACACATTCGCGTATAGTGCTATCGGATGCAGCACCAAGCACACAGACAATATCTGCTCCCGCTTTAGCCGCAGCTTCGGTTTCAATACGGCCGGCGTCCATAATTTTCATATCGGCAACTATAGTTTTTTTAGGGAACATTTTGCGTAGTTTACGGATTGTATTTAATCCTTCGCTTTTAATTAACGGGGTACCAGCTTCGATTATATCGGCACCGCCGTTAACTGCTTCTCGGGCTATTTTTAATGCCCTCTTTAGATTCACGAAGTCTAATGCTACCTGTAATTTGGCTTGCATGGTATTCTTATTCTCCTACTATCTGCACAATCAACTGCCGGGACCTTGGCCGGTTATCAAAGTCAATAAAAACAATCTGCTGCCAGGTGCCTAACCGCAGGTTTTTATTAACTATCGGAACTGTAAAAGACGGCCCTAACAAAGCGGCTCTAACATGTGAATACCCGTTTCCGTCACCCCACCGTTTATTATGTTCGTAATCAGCATGTTTAGGAGCTATCTGTTCGAATAAGCGTTTTAAATCGCTTATCAACCCCGGTTCATATTCTATAGAAGTAATTCCGCCGGTTGAACCAGGCACAAAAACTGTTGCTGTACCGCTGTTTATTTTACTGCTACGAATAACGCCTTCAACCATGGCGGTAATATCAATTATATCGGTTTCACCTTGAGTTTGCAATTTGATGTTTTTAGTTTCAATAGCCATTCTTTCTCCTTTTTTATTGATTAATCGATCTTTTTCCGCATTCGACGAGATTTCGAACCAGCATAGTTACTGTTAACGGCCCTACTCCTCCGGGAACAGGAGTAATATAGGAACACATATCTTTTACATTCTCAAAGTCAACATCGCCGGTTATTGATTTTTCTGGGCCGGTTCCAACCTGGTTTATACCGACATCTATTATGACAGCATTTTTTTTAACCATATCTTTACGTATTAGTTTCGGCACTCCGGCAGCCGAAATAAGAATATCGGCATTACGGGTGTGCACCTTCAAATCCCGTGTAGCTACATGGCAAACGGCCACGGTTGGCGACTCGGTTTTTGATTGCAATAAGAGCATTGCCAGAGGCTTGCCTACGATATTAGAATGCCCTATAATAGTAATTTCTTTGCCTTTAAGGTCTGGCTGGCAGGATTTTAAAAGCTCTAGTACGGCTGCAGGCGTAGGCGGGCAAAGATTGGTTTTTGCGAAATTTAAATTTCCCAGATTAACAGAATTAATTCCTTCTGTATCCTTTTCAGGAACAATATGTTGTTGTAATGTATATATATCCAGCTGTCGGGGGGCCGGCCGCTGTAATATTATCCCGGTAACTTTCTTATCGTTATTCATTTT
>CAZBZJ010000068.1:0-6733 GCA_964496355.1 uncultured Planctomycetia bacterium
ACCATAACATCCACCCTTGGGGATTACCGGTTATAGATATAGTCAGAAATCCTAATATAAGCGAACTTAAAGCTGCTATTAACAGCCTTTCTTCTTTATTCCGGGAATCTAAATATCTTTTAAAAACTTGAGAAAAAATGAAATATAATAAAATAAGAAATGCTATAAATCCCGGAATCCCCGCCTCTGCCAGGATTATATTAAAATAATTATCTCCAAAATAAACATCCAATGATTCTATACCAAACTTTTCCGGCGAAATTATCTCTGCATGCCGCAATCCTCCGCCAAAAGGATAAGTAGTTACAATCTGCGGCATACATTTAGTCCAGGTAAACCCTCGTGTAGTAATATATCCTTCAATAGGATTCTTTATAACATTATAACGTTTTATAGTATATTTATCCCATACCGAAGAATAAAAGAATGAAAATACGAATAAGACAACAACAAACATAGCAATAATCTTTTTAATGTGCTTTACTCTTAATAACTGCTGGGCCCTCATAAGAAAAAATACTAAAAGAGTAAATAATGTTACAATTATACCTGCTCGCAAATTAGATATAATAATACTAACCATCAAATTGCTCCCCAGGATAAAAAACAAAAATCTTTTTTTCTCTTTAAAATAAAAATATAGACAGAATATTAAGCCGGTTAAGTACCAATAATCCGGCGGGATAAGCGAGAAGGCATTCGGGCCGTAAATATGCTGTTTAACCCAGACGGTAGGTTCATAGGGCATAAATTCCATAAATTCCGGAACTCCCAAAGAATACTGAAAATATGCAAAAAGAGAAGAAAGTGTAGCAAGGCTGATTATAAAATACATCAAGGCGTGCACCTGTTTCTTATTCAGTAAAGAATATCCTATAAAGAACAAAGGCACATAACCCAAATAATAATAAGCTCCCAACATGCTCAACAAATAGCCCTTACCCTGCCACATTAGCGGATTAAAAAATTGGACTAAAACAAAGGCAGCAAAAAATAGAATCGGGACGGTTAAAGGTGTCTTTAATTTAACCGGATACCGAATTAAAAAGAAGATAAAAACCGAAGCAAATATATACTTTAAACCGTGAATTACCGGATGATAATCAAAATAAAGCTTAAGAAAGCCTTCAAAATGCATATAGAAGATAAAAAATATTACCCAACCGAATATATACCGGCTCGCCTGAATTTTACTGTGTCTGGCCAACTGTAACCCCTTTTTCTATATCCAATACTTCACCCTTAATCTCTGTATCGCCTGCATAAAGAGTGATATTATTTCCTCCCCGCAGAATCTGCCTGTAAAGAATAAGTTCATCATTCTGCCTGAACGCCTTGATTTTTAAACCCAATTCTATATCGTTAAAGACAGGGCTGAGCTTTTTATAAACTTCGCCGGATTCAGTTATAACCTCTATCTGGGAATTTCTAACCTCTTTATCTATAACCTCGGTTATAACCCGGCCTTTATTATCGGTTTTCGTATCGCCGATATTTATGAACTCACTAACCCAATCTTTTTTCTTTTCTAGCAGCAGCTTTATATATACAGGAACCAATTCTTTATCTATCCGGGCCTCACTGCCCATCCCTACGACTTTTCCTTCGATCTTTACAGACGGCAATTCAACTTTTACTAATGAATCCACATCCAGCCGTTTGTCCTTATACCAGCCTTTAAACCAACTCCCTGAAATAGTAAGTAAATCTGCGTTTATAACTGCATCAAATTTATCAGCATCCAGAGTATCTCTAATATCCAGATCTTTTATCTCTGCGACCGCCTTAGAACCTGATTCTTCTTTATCGCCGATATCTATTTGATCGGCAATAAACTTATCTATATTTCTTACAAACAGTTTAACTTGCTTCTTTCGGTATTCTGGTAAAATATCCTCTTTACTCTCTGATAAAGCCGTAACAATTCCGCCTATAGGCATATCTTCAGCCGGCACTATAAACTCTGCTCCGGGCTTTAGTTTCCGGTCATACCTATCTAACTGCAAAGGCAATTGAAACCAGGCTAAAACCTGCTGTCGGTCTCCTTTCTCAACGACATAATAATCTAAAAGTTTATATTCTATTCCTTCCGGCAGGCTTTTTTTGATTTTCGATTTAATTTCTATATCACCGGTTTTCAAATTTTCCGAAATATATGGCAGAATCTGGCCGCAAGAATCTAATTTTGGCTGTTTTAAATCTTCAAGAGAAGCGGGTTCATCCTTTACCAAACAAAGTATAGATTCTACATATACATGCTGTACCGGCGGCCGGGTTAGAAGCTTGTATAATCCCCAGGTAACAACAAAAGTAATAGCTAAAATTATTAGAAAATCAATTATATTTATTTTGCCCAACAACCTTCCATCATCATCAATCATTCCCATTTTGCCCCCTTTTTAATCGATCTTATTGCTTAATTTATATTAATCACATGCCGGTGCCCTTAACAACAATATAAAATGTCTTAAAAAATATTGCAATATCCAGCCATAAGTTCCATTTATCGATATATTCTAAATCTAACTTCACCCTACTCTGAAATTCCCTGATATTATCCCTTCCTGTCACCTGCCATAAACCGGTTATGCCCGGCCTGATTGAAAGACGCCTTCTCTGCCAGCCCTCATAAAAGTTCACTTCTTCGGATAAAGGCGGACGCGGGCCAACCAGGCTCATCTGTCCTATTAAAACATTCCACAACTGCGGCAACTCGTCTAAAGAAAATCGTCTTAGCAGCCGGCCTACAGAAGTAATACGGGGATCGTTTCTCATTTTAAATACAGGGCCGCGCATTTCATTTTTTAGATCGTATTCTTTCTCAGCTTCTACACTATCTGGATACATAGTCCTGAATTTGTACATAATAAACTCACGGCCATTTAACCCAATTCTTCTCTGCCGGAAAAAGGCTGATCCTCTGCTGCTTAACCGCACCAAACAAAAAATAAGAAACATCGGCAACAATAATAAAACCAACAAAACAGCCGAAGTTACAATATCAAGTAACCTTTTAATCAATAGCCCTAAACTGTTTTTAGGAGATAGAGAAAACACAAACAATGGTATATTCTGTAAATAATCTGCCTCCCAGCTGCCCGTGATTCTATACATAAACTGCGGAACAAGCCAGACTTCTATACCCCGCTTTTTACATTCAACAATAGCATTTTCAATATCTTTTAACCTATTGCTGTAACCTGTAAAAATCACATAGTCGACAACCTGCGAATTTAAAACAGACTTGATATCAGTAATCCGGCCCAAATAATTAAAGCCAGCGATATCACAATCATTCTCACCCGCTAAACCGATCAGCCCGAGGATATTTAACCCCAGGGCCTTATTCCGTTTAATTTGAGATATAACTTCAGCTGCGCTATCTCCACAGCCGGCAATAAGGACATTCCGAAAATTCATACCATGTTTTCTGGCTGATTTATACAAATAAGCGACTACAGAATATACTCCGGCTAATAATACGTAACTGCAAACAACCCCTCCTACCATATATATACGGCTAATCCGGGCGAGCTTAAATATATATACAGCAAACCCGACCCCTAAAATTCCAAAAATATATGCGGCAAACAACTCCCGCAAAATCGCCAGAGTACTTATAAAACGCGCGGATACCGAAAATCTTCTGCTCTGCAAAACCGACATAACTATCAAAACAAAAATCCCGATTGATAGAAAGTACCTGTCGAACGGCCAGAGCTTTTCATGAATAGAAAATAAGAATTGATAGAAAATAAGGAAGGATAAGAATATGACGGCTCCCCCAAAGATTACATTAATCTTATCGATCAGGTTCTGATATCTTCTTAACATTATTATATTTACTACATTAAGACTCGGTAAATCTTCTATAGACTATTATATTTTAAGGTGATATTCCCCAAAATATCCAAAATCTATTCTTTAACGCAGACATCAGACACTACTTGACTTTGGATATCCTTGACCCTCTAATACATGACGGCCGATAAACGATTTATATTCCACCGTAGCTTTCATTATTCCTAAATCAACCAATTGAGAACTGTTTTTCATCTTTACGGAACCGGGATAATACAAACATAAGTCTTTGCTTTCAATAAATTTTTGTTTAAAAACTTTATACATCGTTCCTTTACCAAAATATTCTTCTCTTTCCGACTCTTCCCAGGATTTATTTATAAGATAGGACCCATAAGCAAAGTGAAGCACTGCTCCTTTGATACTCGACAAACTCACACCCTCAATAGAATGATACCCTTGATTTACAAAAACACCTGGACTAAATTTAAAAAGCGTAACTTTATTCAGGCAACTATCTATATTAAAAACTCGCTTACGCATATCCGGAACGCCCGCATCATCTTTACCACCAATTATCCCAGAAGAAATCTGCTTATCGAAGAAAGGGAATTTAGAAAAAAGGCTATCCCCCTTCTTATACTCGGCTAAACGGATAGGTTTATCAGAATACATATCAAGAAGAGTGTTTTCTAGTGCAGTAGCACCTTCCCTATCTAAAAAACTACATAGCTTTTTAAGCGAAGCCTTTTCATAGTCTGGATATATAAATATCTCATCCGCATCTACAACCAGACACCAATAACCTTTGCCATATTTACATAGAAGATGTTGTATCCAAGAAGTACCATTTCGAAAACGACTATAGCGCTGAGAAGTATAAAAAACATGTGTATTCTTTTGAGATAATACATATGGGCACGTTTCATCCACAGATGCATTATCAATGATGAAAAACCTGTCAACTCCCTGATCCGAATAATACTTAAGTAAATAGGGCAAACGCAAAGATTCATTTCGGGCTCTCATAAACAACCTTATTTCACCAGGAGAATCGGGAATTTCTAAAGAATCGAACTTGCGTAACTTTGGGAACACTAAGACATCATATATTTTTTGCGCTGCAGGGTGCAACGAATCGGAATAATCATTATATATATGTAAAAATATCCGTAATAAGTCTTTTCCAGCAACAAGGAATTTCCAGAAAATTTTTCTTGAGTTTCTCTTTTTTTCTATCTTCGATTTGAGTTTTGTGAGCACCTTAATATCCCACCTTATGTTAAAATAATTAGTGTTATTATTAAACCCACTATGAAACCTCTCAGAAACTTTAAATATAGATTATTATAACAAGATAACATACTATCGACAATAAACAATTTGCCTGCTATAATCTATCAACGACTTAAAAATTTACTTTTTATAATGAAAATTGTACGGTTTTTTTTCAAAAATAATATCAAATGGGGCATATTGGATAGTGATAAAAAGATCCGGCCTCTGCAATCCGGCCCTTTTGAAAAAATCAGATTATCAAAAGATAAGATAAATCCGGACAAAATCAAACTACTTGCGCCAGTAACCCCGAGCAAAATAATTCTGGTTGGGCTTAATTATAAAACTCATGCTAAAGAACTCAATATGCAAACACCCCCAAACCCTATTATCTTTTTAAAACCGCCTACTTCAATAATAGGCCCCGGTGATAAAATAATCTGTCCGGAGAATATCGACAGGATAGACTATGAAGCAGAATTAGCGGTTGTAATAAAAGATAACATCAGGCATATTTCAGAAGAAGAAGCGGATAAGCATATACTCGGATATACCTGCCTTAATGATGTTACCGCACGCAATATCCAGAAAAAGGAAGGACAATGGACCCGGGCAAAATCCTACGATACCTTCTGCCCTGTAGGGCCGTGGATAGAGACTGAACTTAACCCATCTAACATAAGGATACAATCCTACTTAAACGGGCAGCTCAAACAAGACGCTCTGACTCAGGATTTCATATTTTCTGTGCCGGAAATTTTATCTTTTATTTCCTCAATTATGACATTACATCCCGGAGATATAATATCAACAGGAACCCCTTCTGGTATTGGAAGAATGGAAGCTGGAAATCGGGTTGCGATTAAAATAGACAATATAGGCGTTCTTGAAAACCGGGTGACCGCTGAAAAATAAACCGGATTATTACAATTGTTTTTTAAAACCTGTCTTTATTTTCCTGCCACCAATCCCGCCATATCTGTTGATTCTGGCCGAAGTCTTTGCCGGTTATATTATTCAACGCCCAGGCTGCGTGAACCCGGACAATCGAATTGCTATCGTCTAAGGCATTAATTAAAGGAGTAATAGCCGATATCTGCCTGATCTTACCTAAAGCAAAAGCCGCACTCATTCTTACAGCCGGATTTTCGTCTTTCAAAACCTTTATCAATTCATTTACTGCAGAAGCTGCTTTAGTCTCCAACTGAGCTAATTCCGAAATAGCATGCACCTGTTCTTCCGGGTCTTCGGAATCCAGCAGCCCAATATACTTGTTAACCTCTTTTTGTAATAAATCCTTATCTACCGGCTTCCTGTATGCAGTTGTGGTTCCGCAACCGGATACACATACAACCACAATACTTAAACCAATAAAAATAATTGAACTTTTTCTAAAACCGCTCATACTGCCTCCTATTTTAAAAACATCCCTACTAATCGATATTTCATATATTATAACACAATAGTAACACTTAAGAAAAACTGTTTTAGTGATTCATAGTGTAAATTATTATTCGCAAATTAACAAAAGACACCTCCGAGGTGGCCGCCGGCATTATAGGGATACGGACTCCTCGGAGGCAGCCCTGCCTGCCGTGTAATACTTCAAGGTTTCGGTAACACCTTTGATTTGCGTATACACTTTGCGGATTAT
>CAZBZJ010000069.1:0-6714 GCA_964496355.1 uncultured Planctomycetia bacterium
ACAGAGATAGGCGAAGTAGCATTAGGCTAACAGGTTTAATTGCTCTTATGTCATTTGTGGTTTGTGGGATGCTTGCCCTGAGCGCAGTCGAAGGGTGGTCTGTAGTTTCTGGTCTGGATACAGAGAGTAGTGGTGAGTATGTAAATGAGGGATGGGCGGAGTTAGGTAACCGGAATTTTGATAAAGCTATTAATATAGTTGAAGAATGTATAACAGAATATTCTGACGAGGCTGAAGAACAAGCTCAGCAATTAAGCAGTTTTCCTCCAAAGAATAAAATAGATAAATATAAAGTGATGAACGACGTGGCGGTTTGTTATTTTATTAAGGGCGAAGCTTTAATAAGGCAGACGAAGAAAGAGGAAGCTAATCAGGTTTTTAAAACTATAGTTGAGAAATATCCTTATGCACAGGGATGGGACCCGCGAGGATGGTATTGGTCATTAAAAGAAAAATCGGAGATTACGATAAGAAAATTAGAAACAGGAGTAGTAGAGGAGTTTGAAAAAGAAGATGTTGTGATTACCACGATTGATTTATCTAATCCGGGTGAAGAATTTCCGGTTGATTATAATGAATATGGCGAATTTAAAGGGGTTGGTACAAATAACTATGAATATGTGATAATAGACCAGGAAAGGTTGGCTGCCGCCTGCGGGGAAGGGGTGTATCCGGATACGACTTCGTTCAGGTATGACCCGGAGTTCGTAAGGTTAAAGAAAAAATTATTTAAAGCCGACCAGTGGGAACTGCTTAATTCGCGAAACCTTAAATTGGCTTTTTATAAGTGGAATGTATCCGGTGAGCCCTGGGGGGTAAAGCAGTTTTATATAGGAGATTTGTTAGAACGCAGCGGATTGATAAAGCAGGCTATAAAAGCCTATTATGCTGTAGTAGTCCATTTTCCTACTACCTATGCCTGGACTTACTGGCATACTCCCTGGTATGTAGGTAGAGCTGCAATTACCAGGATACATTATCTCTGTGATAGACATCCTGAGTTAGGATTAAGGTTGAAAGGAGCTTATATTAAGGTAAATAACGGGTTTGACCATGACGTAGCTAACGATGTTTTTATAGTCGATCCGGGCGAATTTGTAAAAAAGAGCGCTTTAGATTTTCTTAACAACCGGAAACGTACGTTAGGTAAAATAACTAAGACTATAGGTTCTAAGGTAAAGTTAGTCCAGTACGAATCAGGAGATTGGCAGCTGCTGGTTAACGATAAACCGTTTATAATAAAAGGAATGAATTATTCGCCTACTATGGTAGGCGAGTCGCCCGATGAAGGTACTTTATCTAACTGGACTAAACAGGATACAAATAATAACGATATTGTAGATGCGCCTTTTGAAGCATGGGTTGACAAGAATAATAATAATGAGCAGGATGAAAACGAGAAGGCCATAGGGGATGCTCAGTTAATGAAAGAGATGGGAGTTAACTGTTTAAGAATATATCATGCTCCTGATAAGCCGGATAAAGAAGTTTTGAAAAAGCTTTATCAAGATCACGGGATAATGACGATAATGGGCGACTTTTTAGGTAAGTATGCTATCGGCAGCGGGGCTGACTGGGCAGAAGGAACAGATTATTCTAATTCTGAACATAAAGCAAATATGCTCAAGAGCTTGGAAAAGATGGTCAAAGAGTATAAGGACGAACCGTATATACTTATGTGGATATTAGGTAATGAGAATGTATACGGAGTTGCCTGTAATGCGGATAAGGATCCGGAGAGCTTTTTTAAGTTTGCCAATAAAGCGGCTCGGTTTATAAAGAGCATTGACCCTACCAGGCCCGTGGCTATAGCTTCCGGTGACGCTCTTTATCTGGACATTTTTGGAGAGTCTTGTCCGGATGTGGATATCTTCGGAACCAATGCTTACAGAGGAAAACACGGGTTTGGTTTTTTATGGCAGGACGTCAGGGATTATACCGGCAAGCCTGTTATGATAACCGAATACGGAACTTCCGCTTATTCTCGGGAGTATACCCAAGCCGAAGCAGAAGAGTTTCAGGCAGAATACCATAAAGGTTCCTGGCAGGATATAGAAAATAATATGGCAGGTTTGGGCACGGGGAATGTTTTAGGCGGGATAGTATTTGAATGGGTTGATGAGTGGTGGAAAGCTTATGAGCCTTGGTATCATGATAGAAAAGGCACTTGGATAGGCCCTTTTCTCGGCGGTAAGATGCATGAAGAATGGCTGGGGTTATGTTCGCAAGGTGACGGACAACATTCACCGTTCTTGCGTACTTTAAGAGAATCTTATTTTACATATAAAGAGCTTTGGCAGTGAGACAGAGTTCAGAAGGCAGAAGTTAGAGGATAGAGGGTAGAAAGGATAAATTAGAAGGAGAGGAGAAAAAATCTACTTTCTAACTTCTTATTAAGAATATAGCAGAAGGAGGTGGTAAGGATAAATTTTAAAAACCCGGGATTCGATAAAATAATTAAAAGGAGGTAAAAGAATGAAGAAGTTTGTAGGGGTGGTTTTAAGTTTAGTAATGTTTAGTTGTTTAGGAGCAGCAGGTTTGATTTCGTCTGTATCGGCTCAAACGGACGATAAGTTTGACGTTTATACCGATAAGAATTCACCTTCTAACCATTTTGCGCCGTCCGGATGGATGGGGGATGTAGACGACCTTTCTTTGAATGATGAAAGTATGCAAAATCCTTTTTCCGGGGCAACTTGTATAAAAATATCTTATTCTGCACAGAGAAGCCAGGGTAAAGGATGGGCAGGAATTTATTGGCAGTCGCCGCCTAATAACTGGGGTAACAGAAAAGGCGGATTTGACTTAACCGGCTACAATAAACTAGTATTCAAAGCCAGAGGAGAAAAAGGAGGCGAGGTTTTAAGTAAAGTTAAAATCGGCGGTCTTGGAATGGGAACTGAAGTCGCTTATCCGGATTCTTCTGAAAAGGAGACCGGCCCCGTTCAGCTTACCGACGAGTGGCAGGAATATTCTATTAATCTTGCCGGTTATGACTTGTCGTATATAAGCGGCGGTTTAGCTGTGATTTTTGTAGCTGGCCAAAATGCCGATGAAGCCACTGTTTATTTAGATGATATTTATTATACGTTTGACCCGGAATTAAGGCCGGAGACTAAAGAAGTTGCGTTTCCCTTTTACGTTTATGCCGATGGAAGTTCTTTAGATAATCATTATATACCTTCCGGGTATATGGGTGATTACGGTGATATTATCATTAACCAGAATTACACAGAAAATCCTTATTCCGGAACTTCCTCTATAGAGGTTAATTATATGGCAAAAGCTTCTCAGGGTGCGCGCTGGGCCGGTGTTTATTGGCAGAATCCGCCTAACAACTGGGGAACTAAAGACGGCGGATTTGATTTGTCAGGAGCTAATAAACTCGTTTTTTGGGCACGCGGTGAAAACGGCGGTGAAAGAATCGAAGAGTTTAAGATGGGCGGAATTATGAATGAATATTCAGATTCGGATTCTGCCGGGATAGGGCCGGTAATTCTAACGGAAGATTGGAAGAAGTACACTATAGATTTGCGCGGAAAAGATCTCTCTTATATAATCGGCGGTTTCTGCTGGGCTACTAATATGGATGTTAATCCTGAAGGAGCCGTTTTTTATCTGGATGAGATTAAGTACGTAGCCGAGTAATTGCATAGTGCATAGCGCATAGTGTAGAATTATATTGTACATTGTGCGCTATGTACTATTTGTTTTTCTGGAATTTAAAAAATAATTATGAACAGTCTAAAGATAAGAAAGAATACTATATCGATATTGGCTCTATGCTCTGTGCTCTGTGCTCTATGCATTTGTACTACGCAGGCGGCAGAAACAAGGATAGAAACTAACGAACAGGGCGGGTATCAGCTTATGGTTGATAATGAGCCTTTTCTCGTTAAAGGTGTGGTATATCATCCAATCCCGCCCGGATACGATTATACCTACAATTTCTGGCAGGATTTAGATACCGTTGAAAGAGATGCTAAGTTGATGAAGAAAGCAGGATTTAATGCTGTCAGATTTTATGCTTCTGCTGCAGATAATGAACACACCAAGAAAGTAATTCAAAAACTCTACGATAACGGTATCTACACAGTTATGGGCCATTGGCTGGGGTTTTGGAATTATCCGGCTCCTTTCTATTGTGATTCCGGGTTTCAAAAAGAAGTAAAAACCAATGTTTTAAATATGGTTAAAGCTTTGAAAGATGAACCCGGAGTGATTATGTGGATATTGGGTAATGAAAACAACTATTCGTTTTCAGGTAAAGTCAACCCCTGGAGTTGCCCGGAAACCGATTGCATAGAAAACCCTTCTGAAAAGATAAATAAAAAAGCAGCTATCTACTATAGTTTTGTAAATGATCTTGCCCTGGATATTAAAAAAATTGACCCTAACCATCCGGTAGGTTTGGGTAACGGAGAACTTATTACTCTGGATATAGCTAAAGAGAATGCTCCGGATTTGGATTTTCTGGCTTTAATATTTTATCGAGGTAAAAGTTTTGGCAACATTTTTAATTCTACCCGTTATATATTCGATAAACCGGTTCTTATTTCAGAGATGGGTTCAGATGCATATAACGCTTATAGAAAAAAGGAAGCGCAGGATGAACAGGCAGAATTTTTGCTTTCTCAATGGATTAATTTATATGAAAATACTACACAAGTTGAAGCGGACGGGAATTGTTTGGGAGGAATAATTTTTGAATGGAACGACGAATGGTGGAAATATAATCCGTCGGATAGGAGAAGGTGGCTTTATCATGATACCAGAGGCGGCTGGTCAAACGGCGCTTATTATTTTGATATTAAAGCGGCTCGTAACTTAAATATGAACGAAGAATGGTTTGGTATTGTAGCTTTTGAGAAGAATGATAAAGGCGAGTATGTAAAAACTCCCCGCAAAGCTTATTATGTGCTTAGAGAATTTTTTCATAATCCGGAGAGGTTTATTGATGGGGAATAGAGATCAGAAGTTAGAGGTCAGAAGACAGAAGTTAGATGGTAGATGGAGATTTATGGCCATGTTTATTGGAAAAAAAGTTTATATCTTGATGTGTTTTCTGTTTATTATCATGGTTTCCGGGGTTGTTTTTTCGCAGGATGATATAAAAGGCACAGAGCAGGGTGAAGAGGTTGTGTCTTATGAGGAGAACTTTGAGAAAGCGGAGAGTTTATTTGAACAGTTAAAAGCATGGCAGGCAAAGAAGGATTGGGATGATTTCTTTTCTAATAAGGATGAATATAGACAAAGGATAAACAGCCTTTTAGAGTCTGTAAAACCGGATTCTTTATTAAAAGCTAAAGCCCTCTATTTGGATTTTAAAGTCAAAAAATTCTTTAATGAAAAAGGACGTAAACAGGTCTTTGCTGAGTTTGTCGAAGAATTAGAAAAGGAAAATAAGCCTCAGGAACAAACCCTGGCTTTTATTAAATCGGTGATTTCAGATTTAGATGCAGAATCGAACCCTCAGATGAAACGTAAAATATCTTCGATATACATCCGGCTTCTTAAAGAATCGCCTTCAGAATCTTTATTAAAGAAAAAGGCCGCGGCTTTCTATAAAAACAATGATATCGAAAATTTTATTGCTCTAACTGAGGCATCCTTAGCTTTGATCGAAGATGAAGAAGAATTGATAGAAGAAGAATTAGAAGTTGTCAGAATGTCTAGTTGTAACGGTTTTAAAGATAAATGTGCTCCTTATTTTGTGGAAGACATTTTTGTCCAGCTAGAAAGACAAGGTGTGCCTTTAAGCGAAAATTTAACTTATCTGCGAGGATACAATTTAGAACAGTCGTTTGAATATGAGAAAGCAGCCCGGGTATATAATGATTTTTTAAATGAATTTTCCGATTCTGCTTTGTCGGATGAGGTTGAGTTCCGGATAGGGCTTATAAATATGTATAAATTGGAAAATTTCGACAAAGCAGAAGAATCGTTTCAAAACTTGACCGGGATTTTCTCTGCGGATGAACAGTTGGATATCTTGAAAGATGAGTTAGATATAGAAGATTTATCATATAATGAAAAGCTGTTTTTAGAGTCGCTTCTTGGTAAAAATGAGATGCCGGGTAAAAGCAGAGTACAGATAGATAGTAAACCTGCGCGTGTAGTTACCGGTGAAAAATGTACGATAAAAAGTGTATCATTTTCGCCGGATACAGGTTGTCTGGTGCCTAAAGGATTGTATTTATGGTCTGGAGATCTGGGAGAAGTTAAGATCACTACTAACACGGCTTCTCTGGAGACTTCGTTTAAGAAACCGGGGTTGAGAGTGGTCAATTTAGTCGAAAAGATTCCCGAAGGGGTGTTAGGATATGATTCTACATTTGTAAATGTATACCAGATAAAGGTATCACCTCGGAAAGATTCAGATGATTTAGATAAAACGGTCAATTTTAATTTAGATATCAGTCCATATTTACCTGAAGAACTGACTTCTGTTAACTGGCAAGTTTATGATGAAAACGGTAATCTGGTTATAGATTCTGATGATTTTGAGTTTTTACATAGGTTTCAGGAGAGCGGGAAGTATTCATTAAACTGCAAAGTAGGGTTCTTGGATACAGATATCTATAGCCAGGAATCTTATTTTACCATCCGGCAATAAATTTTTGCCTGCCAACACGTTCTATCCTTAAAAATACCTTTTTAGGGAGCGGAAGACACATTGTAACCCCCTAAGGCACTAAAAGCAAATTTTTTACT
>CAZBZJ010000070.1:0-1000 GCA_964496355.1 uncultured Planctomycetia bacterium
CCTGCAACCCTCGGCTTAGAAGGCCGATGCTCTATCCGATTGAGCTACGGGCGCTGTCGGGACGAGTGGATTTGAACCACCGATCTCTTGCTCCCAAAGCAAGCGCCTTGAACCAAACTAGGCTACGTCCCGTTGGGAGAAGAACGTAGAGGATAAAAGTCAGAAGTTAGATTTTTCTACCTTCTATATTCTTCATTCTGTCTTCTGACCTCTGACTTCTGTCTTCTGTGCATAGAATCAAAGTGCTAATTATATCAAAGAGCTTTATTCCTTCAAGAGATAGTTTTTAACTGTAGTTAAAGCTTTATATCTATGACTTATTTTATTTTTTTCTTCTGGCGGTATTTGCGCTAATGTCTTCTTTAAACCGGGAATATAAAAAACAGGGTCATACCCGAATCCGAATTCTCCCATAGGCCTGAACGATATTAAGCCTTTCATAACACCATCGAATCTTTCTACGACTTTATCATGATTAGCTAATACCGCACAACATCTAAACTGAGCTCCCCGCTTCTCTTTAAGTATATCTTTCATAAGCTCAAGTAACTTAGCTATGTTTCTCCGATCATCAGCATCCTCTCCTGCAAATCTGGCAGAATATATCCCCGGTTGATTATCCAATGCAAAAACCTCCAACCCGGAGTCTTCCCCTAAAGCCCAACAATTATAAAACTTTGAAACCACCTTCGCTTTTATAGCCGCATTCTCAAAAAAAGTATTGCCGCTTTCGATTATCTCAGGGGCATCTTCGAAATCAGCTAAACATTCTATTTCTACAGGTACATCTTCCAAAATCTTACTTATCTCAGCAAATTTTTTCCTATTTTTCGTAGCTATTATCAACCTCTCCATCATCTACCATCTACCATCTAACTTCTAACTTCTGACTAGATTTACGTCAACAAAACGTCTTTCAAAACCTGCCGTTGAACATCAATAATCTGTCCTATACCCTTTTGTGCTAAATCCAACATACTATCTAAAATTTTCTTGGAAA
>CAZBZJ010000070.1:1010-6649 GCA_964496355.1 uncultured Planctomycetia bacterium
TTCCTTGTATCTCTATGAACTCTGATTTAGAATTCATAACTACATTCATATCTATATCAGCTTTCGAATCCTCAGGGTAATTTAAATCCAGTAGCAGATGATTTTCAAAGATGCCCACACTTATAGCAGCTAAATAATTTTCCACCGGGATTTCTATTATCCGGTTCTGGTCGGCAAGTTTTTTAAAACAATCTATTAGTGCGACAAACCCGCCGGTAACAGAAGCTGTGCGTGTACCGCCGTCGGCTTGAATTACATCACAATCTATCCATACAGTACGCTCGCCTAACTTGTGCAGGTCGACTATACTTCTTATAGACCGGCCGACTATCCGTTGTATCTCGTAATTTCTGCCCGGGATTCTATCGCGTTTTTTTCGGATATCTGTCGATCTAGGCAACATACCATATTCGGCTGTTACCCACCCGGAATTTTTACCTTTTAAAAAACCCGGTACGTTCTCCTCAACAGAAGCTGTACAGATGACTTTAGTATCACCTAACTCTATAAGGCAGGAACCGTCTGCTGTTTTTATAAACCCTCGCGAAATCTTCAATTTTCTGATCTTGTCAAAATCTCTACCATCAATTCTCTGCATGTTAACATTACTCCCTTCTCCCTTATCCCTTCTAACTTCTCCCTTCTAACTTCTCCCTTCTAACTTCTCCCTTCTAACTTCTCCCTTCTACCTTCTAACTTCTACCTTCTCCCTTATTCTCCTATATACGTCCCGGCCTTTAGCATCTATACCCACAACCAACGGAAAACCCTTAACCTCTAACTCATATACCGACTCCGGGCCCAGCTCTTTGAACGCTACCTGTTTTTTACTTACAACTTTCTCTGATAATAAGGCTCCACATCCCGACGGAGCTAAAAAATATATTGCCTTATGCTTGGCGATAGCATCTTTAACTCTTTGATTCCGGCGTCCTTTTCCAATCAATGCCCTAACACCCCTTTTCAAAAGCGGTTCGGTAAAATCATCCATACGCGAAGAAGTAGTCGGCCCGCAAGAACCGATTACTTTATCTCTAGAATTAGCCGTAGGCCCACTATAATATATAACTGAATTTTTTACATTAAAAGGCAAAGGTTTGTTCTTTTTAATCAAATCTATCAACCGCTTATGAGCCTGGTCTCTTGCCGTATAAATAATACCTGAAAGTAAGACCTGTTGGCCAGATTCTAAAACATCGGCCTCTTTTGGCAATAAAGGAGCTTTTATATGTTTCATTACTTTAGGGTTCTATTTTACCTGGTTTTTTAGAATAAAAATCATCGGCCGATTTATTAATAATAGACTTTTCTTCTTCGCCTATATCTAAAAATTTTACAGCAATCTGAAAAAATGTACTCCCTGAAGGCCGGACAATACGCACCGTCTTACCCAAACAATTAACAGGTTCTTTTATCAAAGGAAACACTACTTTTAAATTGAGTGGGGCATCTCTATCTACTCTATCTACGCTATTATCAAAATTAAATAATACTCCTCCGGCTGACATATTCTGTGCTGTTACCATTTGCCATGTATTATCCGCCTGTCTAAACCTTATTATAAAACGTTGCTTTATACGCTTATACTTGCGCCTGTCCGGCCCGGTATAATTAGAAGTTTCTACAAGTTCTGTCATAATAATTCCTTTTCTTAAACATATCTAAATTAAATCTTTATGCTCGCGCTTCGTAATGCCCAACAACTAACATTTACACCTACAGGCAAACCAGCAATATGAGTAGGCGCTTTAATAGCCTTAACAGCTAAAACAGTATTTTTACCGCCAAACCCCATAGCTCCGATATTTAGGCGGTTAATTCTTGTGAAAAGCCTTGATTCTAACTGCCGGATTGACCGGTTTTTATGCGCCTTATTAAGGTTGTCCGTTAAAACTTTCTTTGAGAGAATTAAAGCATAATCCGAAGTGCCGCCTATGCCTACACCTACTATAAAAGGAGGGCAGCTTTCAGGGCCGGCAGATTCGACGGAATCGATTATAAAATCCTCAATATCTTTCATTGAAGAAGTAGGGTTAAACATTTTAAGCTGCGATTTATTCTCTGATCCGAAACCTTTTACTAAAAGGGTTAGCTTTATACCGTTTATCTTTGGATTAAAGGTTGTATATATCTCTACGCCCTTATATCCTGATTTATTCCTTACTAACGGATCGACAATCGACGCCCTTAAATAGTGCTTTTTATACCCGGATTCGATTCCTTTAGAAATAGTATTTATAAAAGGATATGAAATAGCCCTGTTTTTTCCAACTTCTATAAATACCATCGGTAAGCCGGTATCCTGACATAAAGCTATTTGTTCTTTTTGAGCCTTATGGGCATTATCTAAAATCCAGCCCAAAGCTTTTTTGGCTAATTTTTTAGTCTCCTTTCTATATGCCTTATCTATAAGGGCATAAACATCTCCGCGCAAATCAAAATTGGCTTGTTTAACCAGGCTCTCTATTTTATTCTTTAGTTTGCGGTCTTCCATATTTATAGTTTGAAAAAATTTTTATTTAACCCCGATATCTTTATGCAATTGAGTCAAAACTAATGTATTTATTCCTTGCTGTTTGCATATATTTCTGAAAAGGCTTAGTTTGTATTCTAACTCGTTCTCATAGGGATGTCCGGGCTGAAGAACCAACGAAGTAGCCGGCCGGACTTTTTTTATAATCTTTATGGCTTTAAAGATATCTTCGGAGTTAGTCGAAGAAGTTATAATAGCCTTAATAAATATGTTTTTATCTGCGGCTATCTGCAAAAACTCTGTGTGTTCGGGCCAACAATCTTTCTGTCCGGACGAAGAGGGAAGTTTAAAATCCATCGCCACTATATCTATATATTCTACAATATTCTTTAAATTTTCAGGCAACGTACCGTTAGTTTCTAAATATAAAGTGTTATTCTCTTTTTTAAGCTGTACCGCTAAATCCCGCAAGAAGGAAACCTGTAAAAGCGGCTCACCGCCGGTAAACGATACTGAATGGTAATCTTTGTATCCATGTACAGTTGCCAAAACTTGAGCGGCCGACATTTGCCGGAAAAAAGTTAAATCTGTATCACAAAAGGCGCACTTGAGGTTGCATCCGTAAAACCTGACAAATACCTGTTCGGCTCCCTGATATATACCCTCACCCTGTATACTTTTAAATATTTCTGATATTTTTGCCTTCATTTCTAAACGCAGATTCTTATTATTTCCCACCGCGTAGGTGGGATTTCCCACCTACGCGGTGGGAATGGGAAATCGTGAATATCCTGCTACAATTCTCATCAGGCTTTACTTACCGTTCACCAGTGGATCAGATAAACCAGCCTCCTCAAACCCTCTCCTGCGATAACGGCAACTGTCACAACTACCGCAGGGTTTTTTGCCGCCTTTATAACAAGACCAGGTCTTATTGAAATCTACGCCTAAAGAATCACCTAACTTAATGATTTCCGCTTTCTTTTTATATAATAACGGCGCTTCTATATATATACCTTTGTGTTTTACGCCTAAATTAGCCGCATGTTGAAAACCGTGTAAAAATTCAGGCCGGCAATCTGGATATCCGGAATAATCTTGGATATGTGCGCCTATAAATATCTTTTTTGCTTTAACCGATTCAGCAAACGAAACAGCAAAACTTAAAAAAATCAGATTTCTGCCCGGAACATACGTAGGCGGTATGCCCTTACTTTTACGCCCGGGTACTTTAATCTTCCTGTCTGTTAAGGCCGACCCACCCCAGGGTAAGTTTATGTTAATTAGCCTGTAAGGAATATTTAACCTTTTTACATTATCAATAGCGCAAGAAATCTCTTTTTTATGGCGCTGTCTGTAGTTGAATATCAATGCCTGCGCAGAAAACCCATATTTTCTGGCTAAATAAAGAGTTACTGTCGAATCTATGCCTCCTGAAAGAAGTACTACTGCCTTTTTTTGTTTTTTAGCCTTATGAGCACCCATCGTTGCCTTATCAATCTTCGAAATAAGAAGCTGAATAATCTCTCTGTTCAAAAACGGTTACCCGTCTTAGATTACATTCCCGGCCTAATTCAGGTTTTATTTTTTTATAAATAAATTGGGCTATGTTTTCAGAAGAAGGATTATTATCCTTAAAAAAGCTAATCTCATTCAAATCTTTGTGGTCTAATTCACTAATCGCGGTTTTCACAATCTTTTTAAGTTCTTTAAAGTCTATGACTAACCCCTGCTTATTAAGCTTATTACTGGCTACTATAACTTCAACTTTAAAATTATGCCCGTGGACTGCTTCACATTCTCCTTTGTATTCGCGCAGAAAATGAGCAGCCGAGAAAAATGAGGTGACTTTAAGTTCATACATTTTTAATCACTCTGGGTTTAACTTTTCGGTTCAATATCCTTTTTGTTAACCTTTCAAAATTCGGTGTCTCATCAGTTACAAACACCGTTATTTTGCCTTTACCTTTCTTCTTAAATAAATTATCCTGTTTAAGCTGCTCCTTTGCTTTTTTTGCCACACTCCGGGCAGAATCGATTAAATCAACTTTACTCAATACTTTCTGAATAGTCTTTTTCAATAAAGGATAGTGCGTACATCCCAGTATTAACGCTTCTATTTTATTCTTAAACCTTTCCAGGTATATCTGCGCAACCTGCCGGCTGACCGGCAAGTTACTCCATCCCTGTTCAACCAGAGGAACAAATAACGGACAACTGCACGCCGATACTTTAACTTTAGCATCTTTAGATTTGATTAAATCCTGATAAGCACAGCTCCTGATAGTTGCCGGAGTCCCGATTACTCCTATACGGCGGTATTGGTTATTAAGGGCTTCTTCGACGCCTGCTTCTACGACCCCCAACACAGGCAGGTTAAAAAAATTCCTGATTTTAGGTAAAGCAACCGAAGAAGTAGAATTACATGCCAGTATCACCATCTTTACTTTCTTCTCCAACAAAAACAATATATTAGCAATAGCTAACCGGATTATCGTATCTTCGGACTTTGTACCATAAGGCAGATGGGCAGTATCGCCTAAATATATAATATCTTCCGAGGGTAAGATTTTATTTACTTCTTTTAAGACGGTTAGCCCGCCGATACCTGAATCAAATATACCAATAGCAGAATTTCTTCTATCCATCAATCCGCCATTTCCCCGCTTACATATCGTTTTAATTTAGAAACACCTTCGGCTATTGCTAACGCAAGCTGTTTTTTATATAGAGCTGTCCTTAACCTCTTTTCTTCATCCCTGTTAGTCAAATATCCAACTTCTACTAATACTGCCGGACACAGGTTATATTTTAATACATAAAAAGGTGCACCGATTGTTTTATGTATCGGGATACCCATATTATCGGCAGATTTCATAATTGAAGACGCCAGAGCAAGCGTCTCTTTTCTATGCCGGGAATTTAAAATCCTTCCCAATGCCTGTTTTAGCTTATATGATAAGGTCAGCCCTTCACTCTGGCATAAATCTTCAGCCACAGCCAATACCTTACTTTGAGAATCACTGAACTTAGACGACAAATAATAGACCTCAAACCCCCGCATACGGCTGGACCTGTAGGCATTCGCATGTACACTGATAAACAAGTCAGCACGCAGCCTTTTAGTAAAATCTACTCTTTCTTTTAAAGAGATATATCTGTCGGA
>CAZBZJ010000071.1:0-6558 GCA_964496355.1 uncultured Planctomycetia bacterium
AAATAAACCACAACCAGAGTTAGTTCCAACAACAAAAACTAACACAAGAAAACAAAAAGAAAGAACCCAAAGCCGTAAAAGGAACCGGCTCGAACAGGTGCTCTCCAAAAATCCGCCGCTGGTGTCTGCTATAATTCTTAGTGAAATTATTAAACCGCCCGTATCAGATAGAGAGTAGGCAGAAATTTATAGATGTCTAAGTCTTATCCGAATTCACCAAGTAAGGAGGTTATGATGGATTGGAAGATATTTGTTACCACTTTTTCGGCAATCTTTGTGGCAGAATTAGCCGACAAGACTCAGCTGGTAGGTATAGGAATGACAGCTAAATCCGGTAAACCATTAATTGTATGGCTGGGGTCGATATCGGCATATATAATAGTTACAGCTATATCAGTTGTAATAGGGGCGGCTTTAAGTAAATATCTTAAACCCGATATAATAAGGTATGCGGGCGCTGCGTTATTTGTTATTATAGGGTTGTTGATGTTTGCCGGTAAAATCTAAAATGTTAAGTTTTCTTGCATATATCCGTAATTTTAATACAATATTGGTAGATATAAACAACCAAAACCGTATAGGTAAAACCTGAATTCACAATATGGGCCTGTTTGGATTAAACCGGAAAGAAAAAAATATCTGGAAGAATATTAAACCGGGCGACAAAACTCAGATATTTTTAAAAAAAGTCGAACGCAAGACTTTTGAAACAAAAGTCTTAGACGTAAACGATACCAACCTCTATATCCAAACTCCGGCAATAGGCCAAGCTTATCTGGAATTACCCCGCAAAACCAAAGTAGAAATCGAAATCGAAATGCATACCCCTGAAAGCGGCAAAGCTAAATTTACGTCTAGAGTACGCGGACAGGAATGGTTTAAAGAAAATGCTATTAAAATTATACAGCCTAAAAAGATTAAATGGGTTAATTTAAGGCGTAAATACAGAGTAAGTGTATCGTTACCAACAGAATTTTCGTTTGTAGATAAAGATAAGATTATTGGTGACCTGCAAATAGAAAGGCCGGTATACCAAGCAGAAATCAGGAATATATCCGAAGGTGGGGCATTAATTATCGTAGACAAACTTACCTTTGTTAAAGTAGGCGATTTTATGAATATAAAGATTCACCTAACTCCCGAAAATCTGTGGAGAGCCAGAGCTAAAATAGTACATATCGAACTTGCCCAGGCAAAGTATGGGCTCGGTATTGAATGGGTATCTCTAAAAAATAATCAGTTTGCCGCCTTAAAAGATTTTGTAACTCCCCTAATTGAAGCTTAACGTTAAAATCATTTAAAAATATCCCCTTTTTTCTGCTCGTTTCTGGGATAATCTGCCCTCTTTTTTATTTGTTCTTAAAACAGTTAAATGAGGAAAATTTGTATTTTTTTTTACACCTTAAACACTTGATTAACAACCACTTATGACTTTCTTGCCTTGAGGGGGTTGAATTACTCTCAAGAATATGGTATACACGAATTTCACACTCAAGAACAATCAACTATCCAATGCAGGAAAGAAGGCCCTTTTAGATAGAGAAACTGCCTATTTTTAAAGGTTTTATGCCTTAATATTATAAAAACAGAAAGAATGAAAAAAGATATATTAGTCTTTATAGCAATAACCCTGATTGTATCGGCGTTCGTCTTTCTTAACCATAGCGGCGTACATCATCGTCTAAATCCTGCCCAATATGAAGGAACAGCCTCCTGGTATTCACGCCATGACCCCGGCGTATTAAAAACCACTGCGAATATGGAGCTCTTTAACGACAATGATTTTACCTGCGCGATGTGGGATGTGCCTTTCGGGACAAAATTAAAGATTACCAACTTAGAAAACGGAAGAAGTGTTGTGGTCAGAGTTAATGACCGCGGCCCGGCAAAACGGCTGGTGCGCCGCGGTAGAATCGTTGACCTGTCTAAAAAAGCTTTCTCTAAGATCGCCCCCCTGCGTAAAGGGCTGGTGACAGTGGAAGTATCTGTGCTATCCTACCTCTAATCCCTGATAAAACAAAGATCTCATCACGATAAACTCTAAACTCTAAATCCTAAACCCTAAATAAATCTAAAATACAAAATCATAAATCCAAAAGGATAGGGGTTTTGGGTTTAACCGATAATTACCAGAAAAAATATCAGAAGGGGCGGCGGTCTTCGAGGGCTTTGCCTAAAGTAGCAGAATCGGTAAATTCTATCTGTGAACCTATAGGTAGGCCTATGCCGATACGGGATACTTTTACGTTGAAACGAGAAAAAGATTCTTTTAAAAATACTGCGGTGGCCTCTCCTTCGCTGTCTGAATCAGTTGCGATTATTACCTCCTGAATCTCCCCTTTCTCTATACGGTTGATTAAAGGTTGGATGTTTATAGAATCAATCTGCCTGCCTTCTAAAGGAGCTATTGACCCTAATAATACATAGTAAACTCCTCTGTATATGCCGGACTTTTCTAAAGCTATTACATCTTTCGGATATTCTACTATACAGACTATTGACTTGTCTCGCTTGCTGTTTGCACAAACCGGGCATAAATCTTCGGTAGAAAAATTGTTGCATATTTTGCAGGGTTTTATTTTATCCCGTATAGAGGATAATATTTCTGATAATACCTTAACCCGTTCTGCAGGAGTCTCTAAAAGGTATAAAGCTATACGTTCGGCACTCCTGCGGCCTATACCAGGCAGGAAACTGAGTTCGTTAATAAGTTGTTCTAAGATTTCTGGATATGCACCCATTTTTTTTTCAGACCATAGACTACAGACCACAGACTACAGACCAATCAAAGTATAGATATACCTTTATATAAGGTCTGGCGTCTGAGGTCTAATGTCTGACCCCCCCATCAGGTGACGATCTCACCGTCAAACTCCTTGCGGAGTTTGTCAATTACATCTTTTGAATTATCAACATTATCTTCTCTGTGTACTTTATCTAAAAGCCGGTATTTGACACCTAACTTTTTTTCAAGTTTATTCATGAATATTTGCTCAATTACCTGTTTGTTATCAAGGCTTTCAAGACACTCCTTATGAAAAGCATGGTTTTTCGGTAACCCTATATGAACTATCCTGCCCCTGACTTCTAATAACTGGCCTTCTTTTAAATAAGTAGCTATAGCCATGCTTTTAGAAGCTGCAGCCTCTAAAACCTGAGGCCATATATTGCGGACTTCGTCTATGGTGAATTCCGAATCGGAAAATTCTGCCGTAGAATCCGGTTTTGCAGGTTCGGATTGTTCACGGCCTTTACGCCCGGAATGTAAAGATTTGCGGAACGAATCGACAAATCTGGATACATTCTCTAAATTTATCGAAGCTGTCTTATGTTGAAACCCCGATTTATCTTTATTTTCTATTGGGAGTTCTTTAGCTGGCCTCTTTCCTGCATTATCACCAGATTGGCTTTTAGTGCCGGCTGAGCCGGTTTCTTCGTAAGTAAGCCTTATCACCGATACTTCCAGAGGTAACCGTAAAGAAGGCAAGAATCTGGCAATTTGTCGAACTTTAACGAAATCATCAACTAAATTAAGTAAAAACGGCATAGAAGCTTTTTTTGATAAATTTAATATATCCTGCTCCAGGTCTTGAGGTAATTCGGTAATCTGTGAGAAAAACCGGTCTCCTAATTTTGCAAACATAACGTTACGAATATATTCGATAACTGTAAGCATGAAAGTATTTAAATCCTGCCCCTCATCACAAATATCGTTGATAACTTTAAGAGAAGTATTGGTGTTTTTATCGATTAAATTGGATATAAAAGCGGTTATTTTATGTTCGGGAGTCTGGCCTAAAATATCCAGGATATCTTCTAGTTTTGTCCCTTCGGTAATTAAAGGGACAATCTGATCAAAGATAGACTCTGCATCCCGGATACTGCCTAAAGAAGCTTTAGCTATATAATGAAGAATTTCGTTGCTGACATCTATGTTTTCGTTTTTAGCAATAAACCGTAGTTTGGATACTATCTTATCTTCGGTTAATAAATTAAACCTGAACCTCTGACACCGGGAAAGTATAGTTGCAGGCACTTTGTTAGGATTTGTCGTTGCGAAAATAAACTTTACGTGAGATGGAGGTTCTTCTAAGGTTTTAAGTAAAGCGTTAAAGGCATCGTGGGTTATCTGGTGTACTTCATCAATTATATATACTTTGTACCGGGCATTACTGGTTGAAAAACGTACGTTTTCACGTAGAGCCCGGATTTCATCAATGCCCCGGTTAGAAGCACCGTCTATTTCGATAACGTCCATAGACCGGCCTTCGGATATCTCTACACAATTTGCACATTTATTACAAGGTGTTACTGTAGGTTCGGGACTTTCTAAACAGTTTAAAGATTTAGCTAAAATCCTGGCCATAGAAGTCTTTCCGATACCGCGGGGCCCGGAAAACAGATAAGCATGATGTATTCGTCTGTTCTTAACCGCCTGGCTTAACGAAGAGACCACCGAATTCTGGCCGATAACTTCCGAAAAATCTTTAGGACGGTATTTTCTGGCAAAGACTAGATAACTCATAGGGGGAGAATTATATCATTTAATAAACAACAATACAATGAATATAGCGTAAAACATTAAAAAAAGTGACGCTTCCAACCGGGATAAGCGGTTGTTTGTACCTAGAAAAATCGTTAAGATTACACTAAACACAATAAGTAAGGGTAATTCAAAGTTTAAGATCGCCCGATTAACTGTGATCGGTTCGATTATCGATACTATACCAAGTACAAGCAGGATATTAAATATGTTACTTCCCACTACATTACCAATACTTATAGACGAAACGTTTTTTAAAGAAGCTGATACTGAAGCTGCCAGTTCCGGTAAAGAAGTGCCTACAGAAAAAATAGTCAAGCCAATAATCCAAGGGCTGATACCAAAACTCTGAGCGATGTTAACCCCGGAATTAACCATTAAATTGGCACTAAAGATTACGAAAATCAAACAAGCACCGAATAAAATAAAAGTTATGAACCGAGAATTTATTCTGGCCAAAAAACGGGGGGGCGTAAAAACCGGGGTGTTCTCTACTTCTTGAATTATCTTCGAGCCTCGATAAGCTAAAATGCAGAAAAAGATGAACCCTGCTATAAAGACCGCACCTTCTAAGCGAGATATCATGCCATCCCAACAGAACCAAAAAAGAAGCAAGGGACAAACCAGCATTATCGGTATTTCCCTTTTAAATAATGAACTGGAAGTTTTAAGAGGCCTTAATAAACCACTTATACCTAAAACCAGCCCTATATTAGCAATATTACTGCCGATAATGTTGCCTAACGCGATATCTTTATATTGTTTAATTACTGCCGTGATACTTACCGACCCTTCCGGTAAAGATGTACCGAAAGCAACCAATATTAAACCGACAAAAAGAGTGGTAAGCCGTAATAGATGAGCTAACCTGACCGAAGTTTTTATAAGATAATCCGAAGATACGGCTAACACAAGCAAGCCTAAAAGAAATACAAAAAAATTATATACTAAACTCATATAATCCGATTTTAATAGATGCCGATTTTAATAATTTTCCTTTACCGCTTTCTCTACCAGATATTGTAATACTTCTAACTCATCTTTGTCAAACCATGTAATATTACAAATAAAACACCGGTCGACCTCTATGGGATGAGCAAAAGAATAAAAATTAGTTATCATTTCATTGCCGCATTTAGGACAATTAAATTTATGGCCTATCTTTAAGTTTTTAAAGAAGTTATACCGCTGGCTTGCCTGCCTTATTTGTTCAGCTTGCCGGATTACATCGTCACTAAACCCCTGTTCCTGCCTAATCAATATTCGGGGTATTTTGTCGGTATGGATTAGAACGCCTTTACAAGCATTACACATATCAATAGGGACACTTTCATAATAAACTCTGGATAAAGGCTGAAAACATTTAGGACACTGTAAACTATTTATGTTTTTATCCTTAATTAAATCTGCTAATTCAGGATGCTGATAAAGTATGCTGGTCAGAATACTGCCTTCGGGTTTTATATAGGTATCGGAGGTTAACCATTCGAGATTAACAAGTTGTACAGGCAAAAACGGACCTTGCCATTTACCGCCTTTGTTTACTAACCACTTAGTCTCTTCTTTCTTTAAAACTTTTACTTCTTTACGGCGTGATTTTTTAATCAGCTCAGTCTGTTCTTTTAAGGAACTGATTTCTTGATGTGCCATATCGAGAAGAATACCAATACGTTTTAAAATCGGCGGATGAGTAGAAAACAGATTAGCAAAAAATCCTTCCCGTTCATCAAGCCGGGATACCGCAGGATTGACTATGAAAAGTGATTCTACATTTTCATACCCGAACCCTCCACCTCGCCACTTTTTACTTATCAAATATAGGCTCTGAGCCAAACTGAGCGGATCACGGGTTATACGAACCGCGGCTGAATCAGCCCGGTATTCACACTCCCGGGAAACAAAAGTACTGATGAGTTTGCCCAGGCCGTGTATAACAAATATTACAATATACATAATACCGCCATACACTATACCCGCTGCTGCACTCCGGCCTCCAATGTAACCGACTCGTAAAT